>JAHFEW010000011.1:59713-69672 GCA_023248215.1 Nitrospira sp. | reverse complement strand
TTCGTCGTAACTGGCATCGACTATACGGCCCGACATAACCAGGACCAGTCCTTGGATCTCTACAACTCGACCACCGGGGAGGGCACTTGGACGCTGGTTGCCTTAAGCGATCGAGCGGAGCTGTTGGCTGAGCGATTACGGTTCAATACCATTGACGGTCCTGGGTCGGTCACCCTAAATAATTCCCGGCTCACCCATTTTGTAGACATGACCACCAATTTTGAGGTGGGCACCACTTTCCCTCACACAAACGATGTCGTTTTCGGTACGGCACAAGACGATCGCGACATTGAAGGGCGTACCAAAGATGATCACCTGTATGGTGGCCTGGGAAATGACGTGCTGCGAGGACTCGGCGGAAGAGACTACCTCGAAGGCAATGCAGGGGACGATGAGATCTATGGCGGAGACGAGAGCGATATCCTTCTCGGTCAGCAGGGTCTGGACTATCTTGATGGAGGAATCGGAGCCGATCAGATGAGCGGTGGTTCAGGCAATGACAAGTATGTTGTGGAGAGCGCCGGGGATATCGTGACCGAATTTACTGGTGGCGGAAATGATGAGGTGTACGCCTCCGTGAACTATGATCTCACACCGCACGTGGAGAGTCTCCTTCTCACTGGAACCGGCAACACGTCAGGCACTGGCAACGATCTGGACAACCACATCACAGGGAATGCCGGCAATAATCGCTTGGCGGGGAAGGGTGGTACTGACCTCCTCGAAGGCGGCGCCGGATTCGATACCTACATCTATAAGCTGGGCGACGGAACGGACCGGATCGAAGACAGTGATGCTCAGGGCCAGATCATTTTTGACGGCCACCTATTGCAAGGGGGAATTCGTCGCGCCGGTGATACCGCCAATACCTATACAAGCCTAGATGGACGAACCACCTATGTGATGTCCGGGACCGATCTCATCGTAAACGGCCTTCTCATCGTGAACGAGAATTTTCTGAGTGGGCAGATGGGGATTCAGTTGCGTGATGTCTCCCATATTCCATCTGATACGGGAACTCCTGTGGGACCTTTTGGGCATATGCTTGTGGGAGATGCTGAGGATGAGACTTTAGTTTCTACTGATGCGAATTCGTATGCCATGTATGGCAACGAAGGAAATGATGTGCTCCTTTCGCAAACAGGGGCAACGTATGACGTTTTCCAAGATATACGTGATGGTGGCGCTGGCAATGACATTTTATTCGGTGCAGGAGGCAACGATTACCTGATAGGGGGCAGTGGGGATGACTATGCAGGTTTATCCGACGGAGACCTATTTTTCGGAGGTGATGACAACGACACCGCTGTTACTGATACGGATATAGCTAACTTCACTTGGACGCGTATCGGTGACGGGACACATTATGTCGACGGCGGAGCTGGCAATGACTTGCTATTGGGCGCGCTTGGCATTGATGTGCTGCTTGGTGGACAGGGAGACGATGTTCTTAGGGGAGAGAACCGACCGGCGGGCTGGATTGCAAAAATATACGACTCTGATCTCATGTTGAAAAGTTTCCCTATGCCAGCTTTCTCCTCGCCTGTAGGCGCAGATGACTATCTGGATGGTGGTGCAGGAAACGACTTAGTCGTCGGCGATGGCGGGAATGACGTACTGATCGGGGGATCGGGCGATGATATCCTCTATGGTGAGTCCGACTTTGCGCCGACAGTACCCGGCAATGACTGGATGGATGGTGGTGAGGGAAATGATTGGATCGCGGGTGGAGGGGGGGCCGATCTGCTCTCCGGTGGGGAGGGAGATGATGTTTTGATCGGTGACTTCTTGGATGATCCGGGGTCTGCGGATATTCTCGATGGTGGCGCCGGAGCAGACGAACTACAGGGCGGAGGGGGCGACGATATTCTGTATGGCGGATCCGGGATGGATCGGCTCGCTGGATTCGACGGAGAGGACTTCCTTGACGGTGGCTCGGACAATGATGAGTTGCAGGGAGGCCTGGGCGCCGATTCACTGTGGGGTGGTTCGGGAGATGACCGGCTTACTGGCCAAGAGGGGGATGACGGCCTGTTCGGAGATGAGGGCGATGACCTGTTGGTCGGGGATGTGGGGAGCGACACGCTCTTCGGCGGAGCGGGAAGCGACGGACTGTTTGGCAACGAGGGCGACGATCTCCTTGCCGGTGAAGCAGGCGACGACTTGCTCAACGGCGGGCTTGGGAATGACCAACTGGACGGCGGCGAGGGTAGCGACGATGTGCAGGGCCGGGAAGGCGACGACCTGGTTGTTGGCGGAGCCGGCGGCGACTTTCTCTATGGCGACGGCAACGATCCGACCGTCCTGAATGTGATTGGCGGGAATGACACACTGGATGGTGAAGAGGGCGATGACCAGCTATGGGGCGGGGCTGGGCAGGATCAATTGTTCGGTGGTGAGGGGGCGGATCAACTCGTCGGCGATGTCGGAAATGACGTGCTGTTCGGAGAAGCCGGTAACGATTCCCTCTTCGGAGACTCACCATTCTTTGCCGATCAGGCGGGAATCGACCTTCTTGACGGCGGCGAAGGCAATGACGTGCTCCAGGGCGGAGGTGGCGAAGACCAGCTGCGTGGTGGGGCGGGCGACGATGTGCTGTTTGGTGAACTCGCAAATGATCTTACCACGGCGGCGGGTGAGGATGTCCTGGAGGGCGGAACCGGGAATGATTCCCTTGCCGGGGGTGGTGGGCGTGACACGTATCTGTTCAACTTGGGCGATGGTGCGGACAACATCTTCGATACGTCAGGCGAGGGGAATCGCCTGGTCTTCGGAGCCGGTATTCGTTCGAGTGACGTGACCATAGGCATTGGGGCTGAGGATTCGCTCATTGTACGTCCGAACGATGCCGGGGACGCGGTTCAGATTGCGAGTTTCGGTACAGCCAGTTTCACGGGGCCTCACCCCATCGATTCGTTTGAGTTTGCGGATGGAACAATTCTGACGTACGAGCAACTCGTCGCGCACGGATTCGATCTGTTGGCGACGACAGCCAACGACACCATTGCAGGCACCGACATAGTCGATCGGATCTTCGGCGGCATTGGCGATGATCAACTGTTAGGTCTTGGTGGTGCCGATACTCTGTCGGGCCAAGACGGGGACGATCTCTTGCGTGGCGGGGACGGCGATGATGTGCTGGACGGTGGGCATGGACACGATCAGGCGTTTGGAGACCAGGGGGCGGACCAGCTCATCGGCGGCGAGGGGAACGATAGCCTTTTCGGTGGCGAAGGCGACGATGTGCTTCAAGGCGGCAGCGGCAATGATCAATTAGACGGCGAACATGGCGCAGATCAGCTATTTGGTGGTGACGGCGACGATGTCATCGTCTTTGATCCGGACGACACCGCAGTGGATGGCGGCGCGGGAATCGACACGATCTTCTTCCAAGGGTTCTCTGCTGTCACCTATGATCTGGGAGCCGCGCACTTCGAACAGGCGCAGGGGACAGAAGGGAACGATACCTTCCTGGCCGCTTCCGCGTCGGACCCGTTGCAGCTTCTTGGTCAAGGCGGCGACGATACCTTGGTCGGTGGCTTGGGTCATGATTGGCTGATCGGCGGCGAGGGTGCTGATACATTGACTGGTGGGGCCGGCAACGACACGCTGGACGGGGATCTTGGTCAGGATACCTACATCTTCACGTTCGGTGATGGCCAGGACACGATCAACGATCTTGTCGTACGGGAGTCGTTTGACGACGAGGGCAACATCGTCACCACGATGGAACACAATCGTGTGATCTTTGGGGCAGGAATTACCCCCGATGCGATTCGGCCGCACATTGATCTGGCACGCTTTTCGTCGCCCGGCTCCACCGGGACGCTCCTCCTGTCCGTGGGTGCGACCGACTCGCTCGCGCTCCCGAATTTTGACCTCTCCAATCTTCTTGGGCCCCATGCGATCGAAACCTTTCAGTTCGATGACGGCTCCTCCCTCACCTACAACCAATTGCTCGATCGAGGCTTCGACCTCACCGGGACGAGTGGCGACGACGCAATCCGAGGGACCAGCGCTGACGACCGCATCGATGGCGGGGCGGGCAACGACGAGGTGCGGGGTGGGGAGGGTAACGATACCTATCTCTTCGGGCGAGGCTCCGGCCAGGATGTGGTGATCGATCGAAAAGGGACGTGGGACACAGTGCGCCTCGCCGCAGATGTTGTGCCCACCGATGTGACGGTCGCTCGCAACGGATACGATTTGGTCCTCGGCATTGCGGGGACTGCGGATCGGCTGACGTTGTCGTTCTTTTTCCTCGCTCCGGCGCTTCAAGTCGAACAGGTGACGTTTATTGATGGTACGGTTTGGGATGCCGAATTCTTGCGTAGTCGGACGGAAGGGGGAATTCAAGGAACCGATGGGGCGGATGTGCTACACGGGACAGCTGGGAATGATGTGCTGGACGGTGGGGCCGGGGCAGATATCATTGAGGGCGGCCTGGGCGATGACCGGTACCTCGTCGATGACGCGGGCGATGTGGTGACCGAAGCGTCGAACGAGGGAACGGACAGGGTTGAGAGCCGTCTCAGCTACACGCTCGGCGCCCATGTCGAAGACCTCACACTTACCGGGACTGCAGCGATCAATGGAACCGGCAATGAGCTGTCTAATCGATTGACTGGAAATACTGCCGCCAATGTCCTGGCCGGTGGCGCGGGGAATGACACGTATGTGATTGGCACGGCTGACCAGGTGATCGAGGCGGCGGGTGAGGGGACGGATACGGTGGAAAGCCAGCTCACCTATGCGCTCGGCGCGAACGTTGAAAATCTCTTATTGTCTGGCACGGCTGCCATCAATGGCACAGGGAACGATTTGGATAACGTCCTGACCGGTAACAGTGCGGCCAACGTCCTTATTGGTGGTCTGGGTGATGACATCTATGTAGTGGGTTCCGGGGCAGAAACCGATGTGCTGGTGGAGACATCGACTGGCGGTATCGACACGGTGCGCGCGTCGCAAAGCTATACGTTGCCTGCAAACATTGAACAGCTCATTCTCATCGAGTCGCCCACTTACGACGTGCACAGCAACGACGCACCGACGTCATTGCTGTCTCCTTTGCTTCCCGCTGTCGGGGTTGGCCAGCCCTTGGTCGGCAGGGGCAACAATTTAGCCAATGTGCTGACTGGTACACGATTGGGAGATGTGCTTGATGGAGGCCTCGGTGCGGATACGCTGATTGGTGGAGCGGGTGACGATACCTACATTGTGGACCATCCCCACGATGTGATCACCGAGCTAGCAGGCGACGGGTTCGAGACAGTCTATGCGTCGGTCGATTATACCTTGTCTGCCAATGTGGAGACCCTGAGGCTTACTGGGACCGGCGCCATCAGTGCGATCGGTAATGCCCAGAACAACATCATTCTTGGTAACGCTGCGGCGAACATCCTAGACGGTGGCGCAGGCCACGACATCCTCAATGGGGAAGAAGGCGCCGATACGTTCCTGTTTGGTTTGGGCTCCGGCCAGGATATCGTGGCTGACACCACCCAGACTGGCGCGGTGGACACCGTGCAGGTCAAGGCCGGTCTCATGCCGAACGATCTCGCGGTGCTTCGGCGTGGCGAAGACTTGGTACTGAACATTTCCGGAACGACGGACGAACTGTCGTTTGCCAACTTCCATGGTCCATCGGAATGGGGATTCAAACAAGTCCAGTTTGCCGACGGGACTGTATGGAGTGCAGGGGAGTTGCGTGTGCGCGCAACCGCCGTCGGTGGCACGATCAACGGGACGACGGGAGATGACAATCTTATTGGTGGGGTGGGACACGACACCTTGGTGGGTGGCGCCGGCAACGACAGGTTGCAGGGCGGTTTGGGCAATGACATCTTGCAGGATGGCGCGGGAACCAATCTTTTCGACGGCGGGATTGGAGATGATTCGCTGTACCTCGGCTTCGGCCAGGATACTGTGCTGTTCGGTCGCGGTTCAGGATCCGACGCCGTGTATTTCGATGGGAACGGGAGCGACGTCGATCTCATTCAACTCGGTGTCGATATTGCTCCCACCGATGTCGACCTAAGTAGGGGGCTCTATTTTACAAACATTCTCCAGCTGACTATTCCTGGCACGGATGATCAGCTCACGATCAACTTGTCGACCAACTACCCTGCGGTGGATGGCGGGACCCTCCAAGGCCAGGTTGTCTTTGCAGATGGGACACAGTGGAATTTGTCGTGGGCACCGCTCGATCCGTTCCAAGGCACAGCCGGCGCGGATGTATTGGGGGGTGGTTCCGGGGATATCCTTGTGGGGTTGGAGGGTGATGACTCGTACATTGTCGTTGATGGGGTCACGATCATTGAAGCCCCGGATGGAGGAATTGATACCGTCCAAAGTGCGGTCAGCTACATGCTCCCTGCCAATATTGAAAACCTGAGGTTGGTAGACAATTTCACGGATGTTGGTTCCTATGCCGTAGAGGGAGTCGGCAACGAGTTAGGCAATCTGATTGTCGGCAACGTCCGCGACAACGTGCTCGACGGCGGTGCCGGCGATGATGTGTTGATCGGCGGGCTGTTCCGGGGGGCGGAGGGCAACTATTTCGTGGAAGGTCCCACAGGCGCTGACATTCTAATCGGTGGCGAAGGAAACGATATACTCATGCCAGACGGAGGAGATGCCCTGTTTTCGACCGGTAATTCAGGTATTGATTTAGGTGGTTCTGAAGAAAGAGAGGGCCTCCCGCACCTAGGCGACGATATCCTGGTGGGTGGGGCTGGTGATGACCTGTACGTGTTGCACCATGCCCAGCAGATCATCGTGGAGCTTGCTGGTGAAGGTGCCGATACGGTCCGGATCGGTCTGAGCTATCAGCTGGGGGACCAGGTTGAGAACCTCACGCTGACCGGTCTCGGAAATCTCACCGGGGCCGGCAACGAGTTGGACAATGTGCTGATCGGGAACGGTGGGGACAATGTGCTCACGGGCGAGGGTGGAGACGATACGATTTTCGGCGGTGCCGGATTGGATACGAGTTTCGACATCGTCAGGTCTGGTCATGACACCCTCATTGGTGGGGCAGGCCACGATACCTATGTCTTCAACCTTGGAGACGCGTACGACACCATCGAAGACGCTGCGGTGGTAGGCGAAGGGAACCGCATTCTGTTTGGTGCGGGAATCAGCCAGAGCGATCTGATGCTCACCGAAGATCGAGCCGCACGCACACTCACGATCACCGTCGGGACCGGAGTCGATGCCCTCACGCTCGCCAACTTCGATTCCACTGGTGTCAATGGATCCTTGGTCGCTGAGACGGTCGTTTTTGCAGACGGCAGCCAATTCACCTTGGCGTCGCTCCTCGGGCTCGGTGGGCCGGTGGCCACGAACGGCGACGATACGATCACGACTGGGGCGGGGAACGATGTCGTGAACGCACTAGATGGTCACGATATTGTCGATACCGGGGCGGGCAGCGACACCCTCACTGGCGGATCCGGCAACGATACCCTCACCGGCGGTGCAGGTGATGATCTCTACCTCTATAACGTCGGCGATGGAGTCGACACAATCATTGACGCGGCCTTGCCGGGTGAGGGCAATGTTCTGTCCTTTGGTCCTGGCATCAGCCCATCTGACCTTAGTCTTGGCCTGGGTTCGTTGTTGATCCGTGTTGGCGGCAATGGGGATGCAATTCACTTAACCACGTTCGATCCCACGAATGCCTACGGTCCCCGCACGATTGACACGTTCCGATTTGCGGACGGGACCACGTTCAGTTACAGCGAACTGCTCGATCGCGGCTTCGATCTTGTAGGCTCGACAGGGGAGGATAGGGTCACAGGGACGAATGTCGTTGATCGCATCAGTGGCTTTGACGGGAATGACGTGCTCGACGCCGGCGACGGTGATGACATTGTGGATGGTGGGGCCGGCAGCGATCGGCTGATCGGGGGAGCCGGGGCCGATGTGTTGACAGGTGGGAGTGGGGCAGATCTGCTGAGTGCTGGGCTGGGAGATGACACGCTGCAGATTGCGATGGACGGTCTCTGGACCTCAGGGTTTGTGGCCAGGAACGCGGGGAGTCCGGGCATGGCTGGGACAGGGCAGACCGTCGGTCTTACCGGTAAGACCCGCATACTCGATGCTTTTCATGGTGACGCAGGCATCGACCGATTGGTCGGTACTAGTGGCGACGATGCCGTGGCATTGGATGATAGGCATAGCGCATTCTTCGGCTCCGCCGGTCCTCGCCTTGCGGATATCGAGGTGATTGATGTCGGCAATGGTAATGACGTGGTTGATCTTACGAGCACGCTCTATGGGTATGGCGATGTGACGGTGCTCGGCGGTGCCGGCGACGATGTCCTGTGGGCGAATGCCGGGAACGATGTGCTCCAAGGGGGAACGGGCAATGATAACCTCTACGGAGGAGCCGGGAATGATCGGCTAGTGGGAGATGCGGGAAACGATACGCTCGATGGCGGTGCGGGCGTTGACAGTCTAGTCGGCGGGAGCGGGAACGATACGTATCTCGTGGACGATGTGAACGATGTGGTCACTGAGCAGGCCAATCAAGGAACCGATACCGTCAAAAGCAGCACCACCTATGCGCTTGGTGCAAACCTGGAGAATTTGACGCTGACGGGAACGTCGGCGATCAATGGGACTGGCAACAGTACAAACAATGTCCTTACCGGGAATAGTGCTGCGAACGTGCTGGCGGGTGGGCTGGGCAACGACACCTATGTAGTGGGCAATGGCGATACGGTGGTTGAGCAAACCAATGGAGGCACGGATACGGTTCAGAGTGCGCTCACCTGGATCTTGGCCGATCAGGTAGAGAGTCTTATCTTGACCGGCACGGGTGCCATCAATGGCACGGGGAACAGCGAGAACAATGCGTTAACCGGCAACAGCGCGGCGAACGTGTTGGCCGGCAGCCTGGGCGATGACACCTATGTGGTTGGGGCGGGCGATACGGTTCTGGAAAACCTGAATGAGGGCGCCGACTCGGTTCAGAGTGCGCTCACCTGGACCTTGAGCGACCATGTCGAGAACCTCACGCTCACCGGTAGCGCGGCGGTTGATGGGACGGGCAATACGCTCAACAACATCCTGGCCGGCAACAGTGCCGCGAATATCCTCACGGGGGGAGGTGGCCACGACACTCTCAACGGCGGCGCCGGCGTCGATACCCTGCTTGGCGGGACCGGCAATGACACCTACATCATCGATAACGTGGGCGATGTGGTCACGGAGGAGCTCAACGAAAGAGTCGATACCGTCCAGAGCAGTGTGACCTACACCCTCAGTGCGAATGTGGAACACCTCATCCTGACCGGTAGTGCGGCGATCAACGGCATGGGCAACAGCTTGGACAACACACTGACGGGGAACGCCAGCGCGAATCTGCTTGATGGCGGCGCGGGGGCGGATACGCTCATCGGAGGCAAGGGCAACGATACCTATGTCGTCGACGAGGCGGGGGATATGGTCACTGAGAATCTCAATGAGGGCACCGATACGGTGCAGTCCAGCATCGACTACACCCTCGGGGGCAATGTCGAGAATCTTATTCTCACTGGAACGACAGCTCTTAATGCTACGGGGAATAATGCCAACAATGTGCTCACCGGCAACAGTGCGGCCAATGTGCTTGCCGGAGGTGATGGCATCGACACCTTGGATGGGGGTACCGGCGCGGATACGCTCCTCGGCAACCTGGGCAATGACACCTATATCGTCGATGACGTCAATGATCTTGTGACCGAAGCGCTGAACGAAGGTACCGACACGGTGCAGAGCAGCGTCAACTATACGCTCAGTCCCAATGTGGAGAACCTGATCCTCACGGGGCCCACTGCCATCAACGGGACCGGCAATGCGTTGAACAATGTACTCACGGGCAACAGCGCGGCCAATATCATGACCGGCGGCGCAGGCAACGATACCTATGTGGTGAGCACGGGCGACAGCGTCATAGAAAATGCCAACGAGGG
>JAHFEW010000011.1:0-59613 GCA_023248215.1 Nitrospira sp. | reverse complement strand
GAAAATGCCAACGAGGGTACCGATACCGTTCAGAGCGATGTGAGTTGGACGTTGGGCACTAATCTGGAAAATCTCACTTTGACGGGCACCGCCCCTGCCGATGGCACGGGGAACGCCCTCAACAACACCGTGACGGGCAATAGCGCTGCCAACGTGCTTACCGGAGGGACCGGCAACGATACCCTTCGGGGTGGCTTGGGCAATGACACCTATCTGATCAATTGCGGGGAAGGACAAGATATCGTTTCAGAGAATGATGGCACGGTAGGCAATACCGACACGTTGCTCTATGGGACGACCATTAATCCGCAGGATCTCATCCTCAGCCGGCAGGCGAACGATTTGCGACTGTCGGTATATGGCACGAGTGATCAAGTGACGATCCAGAACTGGTACCTCGGGGCTTCGAACCAGACAGAAGTCATCCAAGCAGGAAACGGGGAACAGTTGATGAGCACCCAAGTGAATCAATTAATTCAGGCCATGGCAGGGTTTACCCAGCAGACGGGGTTAAGCTGGGAGCAAGCGGTTGCCCAGCGTCCCCAGGACGTGCAGCAGATTCTTGCCGCAAACTGGCAATAGGAGAGACTTCTCTGGTCCCGCCTGTTCGGCGGGGCCACGACTTGAGCACGAGAGCGATTCCTTCCTCCCCCCTCAAAATGGCCAGACTCCTACCTCACAGGCCCCTCCTTTGATCCTGGACTCATGACCTCCTTATTTTTCCCGCTCTGGTAGGACGGAACTGCCGTTAGGCGCAGTACCGAAGAGGTACATCCTCCGCGGAATGGCCGGCCTGGGTTTCAATGATAGAGTGAAAGCATCAACTCAAGGCAAAGACCAGACACCACATCGCCTGTCTGCTAGGAGGAACACGATGTCACAACGAACTCTTGTCTGTCTCACTCTGTGGGTGCTCATCACGGGTGGAATGGAAGGCTGTACGATGATGCAATCCGGCTCTTCCACCACGTTACCGAGTAGCGCGTTCTTCCCCATCGACGCCGGTGAGTTGAAGCCGCTCCAGGCGATAGCCTACGCGCAGGACACGCGTATGAAAAATTGCCATAAAGGACCGGCCTGTGAGGAGGCCTACTATACCCGTGGCTTGGTCGCGCTTTTTGAGAATCGGGCCGACGCAATTACGGTGTTTCAAGAGTTGCACACGGCCATGCCGAATAGTCGTTATGACGCAGCCACGACGGGGTGGCTGAATCTCTTGCAGGATACTGCGCCGTCCTCCATCTATAGCAAGGCGTTGATGGTTCAGTTGAAGCAGGAAGTATTGCACAACCTCTTGGAGCGATCTGACCTCACGGTGGGGCGAAGCGTGAAAGAGCACGACCGGCGTGTCGCAGAGCTCAATCGCTAGCCTTCGGATACCTCCTGAACCTGCCCTACTCCGGCTGACAGTTCTCCACTGCCGGCCGGGCGCGCTTCTGCACATCTCGCGGTCATCACCTCTCCCACGCATCGGCATGCATCATTCAGGTCTATCACTTCAATTGCACCGACAGTCGTCAAGCGGATCATCGTAACCTTCCGGGCTTTCAGTTGAGTTTACTCAGAGGCGCAGCTACACTTTGCACAAATATGGAGTCGAGTTCTCTGTGGGCCTGCATTCGGCTGGAGGTGTGTATGCACGCACTCATCGTATCAGTCATGGTGCCCGTCATCATGTTCAGTGGGGCAATATCGGCTTGGGCTGCCGAGTCACAGCCTGGGGAGGATGGCCGGCGAGGCGCAGCCGAGACGATCAAAGGTAAGGATGGCGCGCCGATGGTGTTGATCCCAACGGGGCCGTTCACGATGGGAAGTAATGACGGCCTTCCCGCCGAACGGCCAGAGCATTCGGTGACACTCGACTCTTACTTCATCGATCGATATGAAGTCTCGCTGCGGCTCTACGGAACGTTTCTGCAAGAAACAAGGCATGATGCACCTTCCACGTGGGATGATGAGGCCGTAGCCACCGTCGGCGATCGCCCAGCCATTGGGATGGGATGGGCTGATGCTGCAGCCTACTGCGCCTGGGCCGGGAAGCGGCTTCCGACGGAAGCCGAATGGGAAAAAGCCGCGCGCGGAACCGACGGGCGTCGCTACCCGTGGGGACACATGCAGCCGTTTGTGGATATTGCAAACTATAATCGCGGTGTGTGGGTGAGCGAAGCCATTACGCTGGTGGCCGTGTCTGGTGGAGTGGAGGGGATGAGTGTTCGTCATGGGTTGAAAGAGGGTGGCAGGAGTCCGTACGGTCTCCACCACATGGCGGGGAACGCGGCCGAATGGGTGGCCGACTGGTATGATCGTGAGTACTATTCGAAGAGTCCGGAGAAAAGTCCCATGGGTCCTGCGAGCGGTGAGAAAAAGGTGCTTCGAGGAGGATCTTGGGCCGACCTGCCTGTCGCGTTGAGGGTGTCAGCGCGCATGTCGGCAGAACCTGATTTCCAGGATCGGACGATTGGGTTTCGCTGCGCGATGGATGTCAAAAAATAGCGCAGGCACCGGCGCCCAACAGCTGATCACTCTCACACGAAGCTGTCCCATGGAAAGGGTCTGGATCCGTATGGTCAGCGACGCTTTTGTAAGTTCTGTACTGCTTATCTATGCCTGATTCCACCCCTCTTCCACCTGTTCAAATGACAAACCAGAAGAACAAGGCATTGGGGGCGTTGGCTGCTGGGTTCGTCCTGCTGATTGCGTTGGCTGCGATCTGGAATGTCTCGCCGCCGTCTGAGCCGCTACTGAATGCCCAGAAAGTCGATCCCAGCATGGTGCCGCTGGTGACTGGAGACGAACCGATCCAGGAGCTGTTTGTCCACGCCGGTTGCCCGGTCTGTCATCAGATCCCCGGTATTGCCGGGGCGAATGGGCAGGTCGGTCCTCCGCTCTGGCTAGGGAAGACCGGGGTGATGCGCCTTGCTGATCCACAGTACCGAGGTCAGGCGAAGACAGTCCGTGACTATATTGTGGAATCCATCGTGTCGCCTGGGACCTATGTCGTGCCTGGATTTCCTGCGGATACGATGCCGGTGTGGTATGGACGAAAGTTGAGCGCGACTGCGTTGGATAAGATTGTTTCGCATCTCGGGCAAGCCACGGAGCGGCAGCCGTCCGGGATTCGATAAGCGTTGTGCCGGTCGGATGCAAGCAGCTGGTGAGTCGAGCGGTTCGTTACCCGAGCACCACACGGTTGCCTGGCGCGATGATCGTCAACGTTTCTTACTTCCGGTCTGGCCCATTTGCCCTTGAATTTGAAACGCCTTCTCGTCTCGTGTGCTCTTGTCCAAGAGGGCAGCCACCGCGTCGTCGCCTTTCAGCCCTGCCAGTTTGATCTTGAGGCGAAGATTATTGGCGCTGTCGGCGTTGATCAGGGCCTGCTCAATGCTGATCTTCCCTGCCTTATAGAGCTGCAGTAGGACGTGGTCGAACGTCTGGCATCCTTCATCGATCCCCTGCTCCATCGCTTCCTTCAACGTATCGATTTCCGAGCGCTTGATCAGATCTTTGATGCGGGGCGTATCGAGCATAATTTCGAGGGCAGGCACCCGGCGTCCGTCGAGGGAAGGGATCAGCCGTTGAGAGATGATGGCCCGCAGGTTCAACGACAGCTGTAGATAAATTTGTGCGTGCCGTTCTACCGGGAAGAAGTTCATGATGCGCTCGATGGACTGATTGGCATTGTTCGAGTGCAGGGTGCCGAGACAGAGGTGTCCGGTTTCGGCGAAGGTGATCGCGGCTTCCATGGTCTCCGTATCCCGGATTTCTCCGATGAGAATGACGTCCGGGGCTTGGCGCAAGGTGTTCTTCAGGGCGTGGCCGAATGAATGGGTATCGAAGCCCACTTCGCGCTGGGTGACGATGGATTTCTTGTGATGGTGGACGAACTCGATCGGGTCTTCCACGCTGATGATGTGGCCGGCATGCACGGTGTTGCGGTGATCGATCATGGCTGCCAGCGAGGTGGACTTGCCGGAGCCGGTGGCGCCGACGACGAGCACCAGCCCGCGTTTGGTCATGGCAATGTCTTTCACAATGGGAGGCAGGTCCAGTTGCTCGACCGTCATAATCTCCGCCTTAATATGCCGAAACACCAGCCCGACGTTTCCCTTCTGGCGGAAGATGTTCACACGGAAGCGGCCCAATTCCTTGTAATACAGGGCGAGATTCATCTCCATTTTTTCTTCGAACTCGCCCCGTTGCTGGCCGCGCATGAGGGCCAGCGCCAGTGATTCCAGCTGCTCGTTCGTAAATGGCGGCGCATCGGTCCGATGCGTCGAGCCATGGATGCGATAGATGGGCGGCGCATCGACCGTGAGATACAGGTCGGAGGATTCCTGCTTGACCATCACTTCAAGAAGAGTGCGAACATCCATGAGATGCCTCTCTCTAATGCTGCGTGGGGCCCGTTGAGGTGGCGCGGAGCGAGCGCTTACGCGGCGCCTCCTGCCGCGGCAGTGAACAGATTGGGGTTCATGCTTCGTGACTGAGCCTCGGCTTTCGTTACCAGGCTGCGCGACACTAGGTCGACCAGGGCCATGTCCATGGTCTGCATGCCGTCTTTCTGGCTGGCCTGCATGACGCCGGGAATTTGGTGGAGTTTGCCCTCGCGGATGAGGTTCCGAACCGCTGTGGTCCCGACCATGATCTCCACCGCTGCGATTCGGCCGCCGCTCTTCTTCTTGAGGAGCGTCTGAGTCAACACCGCTTCCAGCGTTTCAGACAACTGTGCGCGGACCTGCGCCTGCTGGTTTGGAGGGAAGGCGTCGATGATGCGGTCGACGGTCTTCGGAGCGCTGGAGGTGTGGAGGGTGGCGAAGACCAAGTGGCCGGTTTCGGCTGCGGTCAAGGCCAGCTGGATCGTATCCAAGTCCCGCATTTCGCCCACGAGAATGATGTCGGGGTCTTCGCGGAGGGCGGCGCGGAGCGCATTCGCGAAGGACAGGGTATGCACGCCCAGCTCTCGTTGGTTGACGAGGCATTTTTTTGATTTGTGCACAAACTCCACCGGATCCTCGATCGTAAGAATGTGCCCTTCGTATGTGTTGTTCAGATAGTCGATCATTCCTGCGAGAGTGGTGGACTTCCCTGATCCGGTCGGGCCTGTGACAAGGATCAGGCCTTTCTCGCGATCGCAGAGCTGTCGGAGAATCGGTGGCATGCCGAGCTTTTCCAGCGGAAGAATTTCGGTCGGAATGGTCCGGAAGACGGCGCCCAATCCTCGGCCTTGCACGAACACGTTGACGCGGAACCGAGCGATGTCGCCGAGGTCGAACGAGAAGTCACATTCCCGGTGTTCTTCGAAGTTCTTTCGCTGCGCATCGCTCATCATGTCGTAAATAAGCGCGTGGGTTTCATCCTGGCTCAAAGGGGGATGGTCGAGTTTCTTGAGATCGCCATGCAGGCGGATCATCGGCGGTTCGCCGGCGCTGATGTGGCAGTCAGAGGCGCCTTGCTGGACGCCAAAAGTCAACAGTTTGGAGATATCAATCATCGGATCACTCCATGAAGTGAGAGTACGTGCGGATAAACGAGCGTAGTTATGAGTGAATGAGCATGGCCTGTCGAGTTTCTTGGATCATGCCATAGGAGGGTGAGAAAGCAAGAAAATATCCAGAAAGGACGGCGAAGAAATGATCGGCTGCGGACGGTTCGCGAATGAATGGCCGTAGCGCGCAACGTTAGATCATGTTGAGCGCACGCCCGGCTTTTTCCAGCGCTGCCAGGGCGTCGTCGATGTGTTCGGCGTTGTGGTCGGCCGTGATGGTGAGTCGAATGCGGCTGGTGGCAGGCGGGACCGTCGGTGGGCGGATGGCGGGGGCATAGACACCGTGCGTGAGCAGTGCTTGCGCCAGGATTACGGCACGATCGGGATTGCCGACGAGGATCGGCAGGATCGGACTTTCCGACGCGGTGAGTCGGAAGCCAAGTCGCGTGAGCCCTTGTGCGAGGCGTTCGCGATTGTGCCACAACCGGGCGCGTCGTTCCGGTTCCTGCTCGATCACACGGATCGCTGCGGTGGCGGCTGCGGCGGAGGCGGGTGGGGGAGCAGTTGTGTAGGTAAAGGCACGGCAGGTATTCATGAGATAGGCAATGAACGCGGTTGAGCCGGCTAGGTACGCTCCGGCACTACCGAGCGCTTTGCTCAAGGTGCCCATGTGATAGGGGATGCGCGATTCCACGTCGCAATGTTCGAGAGTGCCGCGCCCGGTTCGTCCTAAAATTCCTGTGCCGTGCGCATCGTCCACAAAGACCGCCGCTTCATACCGTTCAGCCAAGAAGGCAATGTCGGTCAGCGGTGCGATATCCCCGTCCATGCTGAACAGACCGTCGGTCACAATGAGGGTGGGTCTGGCTGAGGATCGACGGACGAGGAGTTGTTCCAAATGATTCATGTCCCGATGGCGGTACACGCGAAAGGTGGCCCCGCTCAATCGGCAGCCGTCGATCAGGCTCGCGTGGCAGAGGCGGTCGGCGAGGATGAGACCGCCCTTGTCAATAAGGGTCGGAATCACGCTGATGTTGGCCAGGTAGCCCGCGGCAAAAGTAAGGGATGCCTCCGTGCCTTTGAACTGTGCGAGTGCCGTTTCGAGTTCTTCATGGGGTGGGAGGCTGCCGCACACGAGTCGCGATGCCCCGGATCCCGCTCCGTATTGCCTGGTGGCCGCGACCGCTGCTTCCACAACGGCCGGATGCGTCGCAAGACCTAGGTAGTTATTGGATGAGAGGAGTATGACCCGGCGATTGTCCAGCATGACCGTCGGCCCCGTGGCCGAGGCGATGG
Organism: Nitrospira sp.; assembly: GCA_023248215.1. Lineage (GTDB taxonomy): Bacteria > Nitrospirota > Nitrospiria > Nitrospirales > Nitrospiraceae > Nitrospira_A. The sequence continues at coordinate 52,832 of JAHFEW010000011.1, read as the reverse complement.
TCCGAAGACGGCGCAGCAGGTGCTGATCATCTAGTTTTCGGAGGTGTTGCTCAAACACAAGCTGCTCGTTCTTTGGACCCGTCGGAATATTTGACAAGGCTGACTAGTCCCTAGTATAAGGCGCGATGCTGCCGGAAACGACCGCTTCTTTTTTGGACCCAATAAGATGATCGTGCGACTATGAGCTATCGAATCAAGGTTCCCGCAAAAGCCGATCCGCTCGACGAGACCCATCTGCTGAGTGGGGTTGAACGGTTTCTGCTCGTTCTGCAGGAACAGCGACGGGCGCTCCTGGTTGGGCTGGGGGTTATGCTGGTTGCAGCCGCAGTGGTCACGGGTGTCATATGGTATGACTATCAGACCACGCTGAAAGCACGTGAACTCGATCAGGAAGCAACGCTTCACTATCTCAATCGGCCGGCCGACGATCCGAAGAAAGCGCACGAGCAGCTCACCCAGGCCATTAACCTGTACAAACAGCTCGTGGATCAGTATCCACGTTCCCCCGTCGCTCCACTGGCCTTGTTCCATCTTGGCAATGCCCAGGTCTTGGGCAATGAGGTCGATGCGGGGATCGAAACCTACAAGCGATTCATGTTGCTCTATGGCGCCAACCCCTCGCTGCTGGGCCTTGTTCAGCAACGGTTAGCCTACGCCTATTTGGTAAAGGGGGATCGCGACCAGGCAACCAAGGCTTTTACCGGTATTCTCGAAATCCCCGGTGCCCTGAACAAGGATCACGTGCTCTTCGAACTGGCAAAAATGGAAGAGTCGCAGTCCCGTCCGGAGGGGGCGCTCGCGCACTATCAGGACCTGATGAAGAATTATCCCAACTCGCCCTTCACAAGTGAGGCTGCCGTCCGGGTGAAGGTGTTGGAAGTCAAGAAGTCGCCGGATAGTCCGCCTGCCGGTGTCACGCCTGCTCCGGAGACGAGTGCACCCGCCTCCCAGCCCCAGCCTGAGTTGCCCGCAAAGTCCTCAGGCAAGTCTGCCCCACCAACCTCGAAGAAGAAGCCGTAGCCGCTCCCCCGCGAATGAAGAGGTGGCGTGGTGTCGCGTTAATGTGCGATGACGAGGCGGCTTCCTGCTTTGATGGTGGGGCCTGTGAGGTTGTTGTTGGTCTTTAGGGCTTTGACGGAGATCTTGAAGCGCTTGGCAATCTTCTCAAGGGAGTCGCCCACGCGGACACGATACCAATGCCCGGACTCAGGCTCGCTCCTGATTTGCCGCACCTTGACTGGGATTGGGAGAGGCGCGAACTTGTGAGTCGGGGCTCGATCCAGCAGCTGTTCCACTCGTTCCCTGGTGCCGACCGGGACTTTCAAGCGATATTCGACATCATCCGGCGGTGTGGCGTCCCGCCGCAATTCCGGGTTAAGGACCTTCAATTCCTGATATGAAATCCCAGTCAGATTAGCAATGGCCTTGAAGTGGATGGGGCGTCGCACGACCACTTCTTCGAACTCGTGTGGCCGGATCTCATTCTGCGGAAATCCGTAGCGATCCGGATTCTTGGCGATAATCGTCACGGCCATAAAACGGGGCACGTATTCTTTCGTTTCGCGCCGGATCAGACGTGTTTTTGCAATGTCTGAAAAGCTTTCTGCTTGAGCCGTATGCAGGGCCCGCATCACCTTACCTTCGCCGGCATTGTAAGCAGCCATCGCCAGCGGCCAGGTTCCAAATAAGTCGTACAGGTCCCGCAGATAGCGTGCTGCTGCAACGGTCGACTTGACGGGATCCCGTCGTTCATCCACATAGCTGTCTACCCGCAAGCCATACACCTTTGCGGTCCCCTTCATGAATTGCCACGGACCGGCCGCGCGTGCGCGTGAATAGGCGTGAGGGTTGAATCCGCTTTCGACCAGAGACAGATAGATGAGATCGCTCGGGAGGTGGAACTCGGAGAAGATGCTGTCGACCAACGGTCGGTAGTGGCTGAGGCGGATGAGCCACTGCTCAAACCGGTTACGGATAGACACGTTGAAGAAGCGAATATGGCCTTGCACGGAAGGATCGAGCACAATCGGCACGTTGTAGGCTGTCGCCTCCTCCGATTCCTGCTCCTGCGCGGCGGCAGCCTCCTGGATCACCTCTGCTGGAGGGGTCAACAGATCCGTAAACCTGGCTGTAGTGCCATTGAGAGGCTTGAGCTGAAGGAGTGCTTCCGCCGGCGGGATTTCTGTGGAAGGTTCGCTGGCAATGGGAGTCGGGTTTTCAGCCGCCTCGCTTTCCGCGGCGGTGGCACGGTCTTCCTCATCCAACAGGTATTCAGGTTCCTGGATGAGGGATTGAACGTCCTGCGCGACGGGGTCTGAAGCCGGGTTTGGATCGGCCTGAAGCGGAATCGGCGCCTCGGCCAGTGCGAGGACTGGCCTCGACAAACAGAGCACAGAGAAGCAGAAAAAAACCAGGTTGCGAAATCCGGCGCCGAGGAATCGAGCAGACATAAGAATACCCATCCGATTGTTCGAGGAATGTGCGGTTGCTGACTCTCGCAGGGTAGACTATCGAGGAGGTCACAACTTGTCAAGAAATTGAGGGAGTTGTGTCGCCATCCGAGTTTTCGTTAGAACGAAGTCCCCCGTCGATCCGCATACACAACGCTCCTAACTCGTATCCCTACACAATGCATTGAACTTGCTGAAAAGATAAGCATCTTCACGGTTCGTTACCTTGACACCTCGGGGGGGCTATGGTAGCGTACGCCCCTTCCAAATCCCTGACATTGTCCGTTCCGTACAGTGAGGAGGTTCGTCCCATGCTCAAACGGTATTTGCTGGCTCCCGGACCCACCCCCGTTCCTCCGGAGGTGCTACTGGCGATGGCCAGACCGATGATTCACCACCGGGCTCCTGAGTTCGACAAACTCTTTGGCGAAGTCCGTGAGGACTTGAAGTGGTTGTTTCAGACCAGGAACGACGTGTTGATTCTCGCGGCGTCCGGCACCGGGGGTATGGAAGGGTCGGTCTCGAATTTTTTGTCCCCAGGAGATAAAGCCCTCACCGTGAATGGCGGCAAGTTCGGTGAACGATGGACAAAGCTCTGCAAGGCCTTCGGCGCCCAAGTGACTGAGCTGAAGGTTGAATGGGGGCGGGCGGTGGACCCCCAGGCTGTTGCAGATGCGTTGAAGAAGGATCCCTCGATTAAAGCGGTGTATGTGCAGGCGAGCGAGACTTCCACGGCAGTGGCACACGATGTCAAAGCTCTGGCCGATATCGTCAAAGGGTATGAGGAGACCATTCTGGTGGTGGATGCGATTACCGCACTGGGAGTGCTCGACCTCAAGACCGATGCCTGGGGCCTCGACGTGGTGATCACTGGCTCGCAGAAGGCGCTGATGTTGCCGCCGGGGCTGGCGTTTGCCAGTGTGAGCGAGAAGGCCTGGCGATTGGCCGATAAGGCGAAGAACGCGGCGTTCTATTTCAACTTCAAGAGAGAGCGGGAAAATCAGCAGAAGAGCACTACTGCCTATACGCCGGCCGTGTCGCTCATCCTGGGCTTGAAAGAAGTGATGAATATTCTCAAGGCCGAGGGGTTGGAGGCAGTCTTTGCTCGGCACGCAATGTTGGCGACCGCAATGCGTGAAGGCGTCAAAGCCGCCGGGCTCGCCCTGTTTCCTCAGGAGCGCCCGAGCGATGCCTTGACGGCGATTGTCGCTCCGCAAGGTGTGGATGGCCAGGCGGTCTATAAGAATCTGCGGACACAGTACGGTATGACCGCCGCGGGCGGTCAAGATCACCTGAAGGGTAAGATCTTCCGCATTTCGCATATGGGCTACGTCGATAGCTTTGACGTGATCATCGCCTTGGCGGCTGTGGAGATGGTCATCAAAGGGCTGGGCTATCCCGTGAAACTTGGCAGTGGGGTCGCGAAGGCTCAAGAGATTATTATGGGGAAATCCTAGACTCACCTTCAGGTAAGGCGCCACGACAATGAAAATTTTGGTCAGCGATAGTTTGTCGAAGCAGGGTTTGGACGTGTTGGAGAAGGCCGGCTTTACGGTCGTGGTCAAAACCAAACTGCCGAAAGAGGAATTGCTCAAGGAGCTCAAGGACGCTGATGGACTGATCGTCCGGTCCGGGACGAAGGTCACGGCCGAAGTCATTGCTGCAGCCGGTCGTCTAAAAGTAATTGGTCGAGCAGGTTCCGGCTTGGACAATGTCGACACCCCTGCCGCAACACGTCGCGGCATCGTCGTCATGAATACGCCTGGCGGCAATACTGTGACGACTGCCGAGCATACGATGGCCATGATTTTTTCGATGTCGCGACGCATTCCCCAAGCGACGGCTTCAACCAAGGCCGGGAAGTGGGAAAAAGAAAAATTCATGGGCGTGGAGCTCTACAACAAGGTTCTCGGGATCGTCGGCGTCGGACAAATCGGCGGGTATCTCACCAAGCTGGCGCAGGGAGTCGGGATGCAGGTGATGGCGTATGATCCCTATCTGGCGCCGGAGCGCGCCCAGAAGATGGGTGTGACCATTGTCGAGTTGGACGAACTCTTCCGCCGGGCAGACGTGATCTCGGTGCACACTCCGCTCACCCCTGAAACCAAAGCCCTTATCAACGCCCAGGCGATTGCGAAAATGAAACCGGGCGTGATGATCGCCAATTGTGCGCGTGGCGGCATTGTGCATGAAGGTGATCTCTGCGAAGCGCTAAAGTCTAAACGGGTCGCAGCTGCAGCGTTCGACGTGTTCGAGGACGAGCCGGTGAAGCCGGACAACCCGCTCTTGGCGCTGGACAATTTTATTTGCTCGCCACACATCGGGGCCTCCACAACGGAAGCGCAGGAAAATGTGGCCATTGGGATCGCGGAGCAGATCGTCGAGTATTTCACCAAAGGAATAGCGCGTGGTGCGGTCAATATCCCCTCCGTCTCTCCCGAGCTCTTACCACAGCTCCAGCCCTACCTCTCGCTCGGGGAGCGTGTGGGGCTTTTGCAAGCGCAGCTGTTGGAGGGTGGATTAGAGCGGTTGACCGTCGAGTACAGTGGGGAAGTCGCCGGATTGAATGTGGCGCCCCTGACCATCGCGGTCTTGAAGGGGCTCCTGACCCCTATCCTTGAAGATCCGGTCAACTATGTGAATGCGCCGATCGTGGCCAAGGATCGCGGCATCGAGGTCAAAGAGGTCAAGAGCAACGATGCTGGAGATTTTATTAGTGTGATCCGCGTGCGAGTGGAGGCCGGCAAGAAATCCCATCAGGTGGCCGGGACACTGTATAATCGCAAGGATCCACGCATCATTGAGATCGACCAATTCAAGGTGGAAGTGGTGCCAGACAACCATCTCCTCTTGATTCTGAATGAGGATCGTCCGGGCGTGATCGGCACGGTGGGTCATGTGCTGGGGGATCACAATATCAATATCGCGCGCATGCAATGTTCACGAGAAGAACGCGGTGGCAAAGCTTTATTGATTTTCGGGCTTGATGCGCCGCTTCCCACGTCGGTGCTCAATCAGATTACGAACAGCAAGCACATCCTTTCCGTGAAGGTCGCCGACCTGTCGAAAGGCTTGTAGATTGCCCGGCAGTCGACCATGGGCTCTCTTTCGTTGAAGCCTCCTTCTTCTTCCATTCCTCGCGTCGCGAGTCAGGAACGGTCGCTGATTCCTGTCGGGATGAGCACCATCCTTCCTGATGCTGCCCGGCGCATTCGACATCTTGAACAGACGCTACTTGCCGTTCTGGCCCGGGGGGGCTATGAAGAGATCATCCTGCCGATGTTTGAGTACCTTGACGTGCTCGCCCCTGGCCTGGAATCCGAGCTGATCGAAAAGAGTTATCAGTTTGTCGATCGGATGACGGGCCGACTGATGCTGCTGCGCCCCGATGCGACCGCGCAGATTGCCCGGACCGTCGCCATGGGAATGATGGGAACGCGGCTTCCGCTGCGCCTGTGTTACCGCACCTCTGTCTTTCGTTATGAACGCGAACATGCTGGCCGTGATCGGGAAATTTTTCAAGTCGGGGCCGAACTCATCGGGGTGGATGGGGTGGCCGGAGATGCAGAGGTTCTGACGCTCTTACTTGAGTGCTTGAACCGAGTCGGACTGTCTTCGTTCAAAGTCGCGGTCGGTCATGTCGGATTCTTTACGGCCTTGCTCGTCCGGTCCGGCTTATCGACGGAGGGGCAGAAGCGTGTGGAGCAGGCGGCTGCAAGGAAAGACATGCCGCTGCTTGAGAATTTGCTCGCGCGGGAGGGAGTGTCCCGATCGACGGCGCGAGTCATCCTCGAGGCGCTGGAGCTCTGCGGTGGCCCGGACGTGTTGGCACGGGGACGGAAGTTAGTGGGGCGCGATCGTACTCTGTTGAGACCACTCGATCGCCTGGATCAGGTCTATGAACGGCTGATTTCGCCTGGGCAGCAGGCCGTGCTGATCGATCTCGGCGAGTTCCGTGGCTTTGAATACTATGACGGGATAGTGTTCGATGTTTTTGCGCCAGGTATCGGGGCAGAACTGGGAGGAGGAGGGCGGTATGACCATCTGATGGGTCGGTTCGGTCTCACGGCCGCATCCACCGGGTTCGCCCTCGATGTGGATCGCGTATTTCGAGCTATCGATATGTCAGAACATGCTTTGCCGTCTCGTCCTGCGGTTTCCACAAAGGACCGAGCAAAGAATGCGTCCGTCCTCGCACCTGGGCGGCGAAGGAGCCGAGTATGAAAGCGCTCTCTGCCGTTGATCTGACGGCCCCTAAATTGCCGCCACAGAATGTCGAGGCAGAACAGTCGGTCCTCGGCGCTATTCTGTTAGATAATACGGCGATGGCTAAGGCCATGGAAATCCTGACGGATGAGGAGTTTTATAGGACCGCGCACCGCAAGATTTATCAGGCCATGTTGGAACTGTCTGATCGTGGCGAAGTGATCGACCAGATCACCTTGACGGAGAGTCTGAAGGGCCGATCAGAACTCGACGCAGTCGGTGGCTCGGCTTATCTGGCGGAACTCGTGCAGGCGGTCCCGACAGCCGCCAACATCCGGTACCACAGCAAGATCGTGCGCGATAAGGCATTGTTGCGGGGACTCATTCAGACCTCGACAGAGGTGATCACCCGCGGCTACGACGGTACGGCGGCGGTCGACGAGTTGCTGGATTTCGCCGAACGCTCGGTGTTCAGTCTCGCCCAGGGAAAGCTTGATCGTTCCTTTACGCCGGTGAACCAGATCATCAAGGAGAGCCTTGATGTCGTGGATCGACTGTCAAAGCGGAAGGAACGTGTGACGGGTGTGCCGACGGGATTTTACGATCTGGATGATCTGACAGCCGGATTACAACCTTCGGACTTGATTGTCATTGCCGGACGTCCGAGCATGGGCAAGACAAGTCTGGCGCTTGGAATGGCTCAACATGCCGCGCTGCATGCCGGAACCGTCGTCGGGATTTTCAGCCTCGAAATGTCGAAACCGCAACTCGTGCTTCGCATGTTGAGTTCCGAGGCCCGCGTCGATTCACACTCCCTCCGCACCGGCCGGCTGCAGAAAGAAGATTGGTGGCGGCTGGCTGAAGCAGCCGGCAAGTTGGAGCAGGCGCCTATCTTTATCGATGACTCGGGCGCCGTGACGGTTCAACAAATGCGTGGAAAGGCTCGGCGGCTCAAGGCTGAACGCGGCCTCGATTTGCTTATTGTGGACTACTTGCAGCTCATGCAGGGAAAGAGTGATTCCGAGTCGAGGCAGCAGGAAATTTCCGACATTTCGCGTTCATTAAAAAGTCTTGCGAAAGAGCTCAATGTTCCCGTCATCGCGCTCTCGCAGCTCAGCCGTGCCGTCGAAGCCAGAAAGCCGCCGATTCCCATGCTGGCCGATCTGCGAGAGAGCGGCGCCATTGAACAAGACGCCGACGTGGTGATGTTTATCTATCGTGAAGAAGTCTACGAACCCGGTACGGAGCGGAAAGGGATCGCCGACATTTTGGTCAGCAAGCATCGCAATGGTCCGATTGGGAAGCGGGAATTATTCTTTCACGATCGGTTTGCCAAGTTCGAGAGTCTGGAAACTCGCGAGGCCGTTTGACGCTTCCTTTCTCGGGCCGGTATAATTCCCCAATATTTTATTTACTTCCTCGGGCGCTTCCCTGCAAATTGAGCGGACTATTGTGCAACGATTGCGTGAAGATCTTCGGCTACCGGGCGTCCCGAAAGGGAGTGTCAGCGTGAGAAGGGCAGCGTTCCTGCTTGGCGCGCTCTCCTGTCTCGCTGCGGCCTGTCAGAGCGCCCCGCCTTCTCGTCCCGTTCCACCTGTGATTCCGGCGGTTGCGCCGGTGCCTCCTCGCGTGATTGCACCCCTATCTGATTCCCGGGCGTCATATCACTTCCTGCTCGGGTACCAGGCCGAGTTGGAGCAGGAGACGGAGCAGGCCATCAAAGAGTATCAGCTAGCGCTGCAAACTGATGCCTCATCCAATTATCTGAAAGCCCGGCTGGCTGTCCTGTACTTCACCACGGGTGATGTGCCCACGGCCGTGCGGTATGCCGATGAAGTGGCGGATGCGCCTGGTTTGGACGCACAGATGCTCGGCCAAATCGGCGGCATGTATGCCGCCGCAGGGAAACCGGACCAGGCATTGCGGTTGTTCAATCGTGCCATCGAGCAGGAACCGCAGCGAAGCGAACATTTCTTTGCCAAAGGGTTGTTGCTTGCCAATCAGAAACAGTATGTCGAAGCGGAGGGCACGATTCGGTCTGGAATCAAGGTGAGTCCAGACTCGGCGGTCGGGTATTACTATCTGGGCCGCATCGGCGTCGAGGCCCGAGATTTTGACAAAGCGACAACGCATTTCGAGCAGGCGGTGACGTTGAACCCCGCATTTGAGCCGGCTTACGTGGCGTTGGGGTCTGTGTATGAAGCCAAGCAAGACCGCGATAAAGCCATCGGCATCTATCGCCGCTATTTGCAGGGGGTGAATCCCAAAAATCGGGAAATCCGGCATCATCTTATTCGCCTGGAAGTCTCGGCGAAACAATACGATGAAGCGCTTCAGGAGTTGGAGGGCATGCTGGCGGAGGATCCGTCTGACCTGGATGCCCAGCTCCGAATGGGGCTTGTCTATGGAGAGCAGAAAAACTACCCCAAAGCCATTCAGCAGTTGAATCAAATTCTCACTGTGCGTCCGGCCGAACTCAAGGTACGTGACTACCTGGGGTATCTGTACGAAGAGACCAAGGACTATACGAAAGCAGTCGACGCGTACCGGCACAATCTCACGCTCGAGCCGTCGTATTTCGAGGGACATCTCCATCTGGGAGTCTTGCAGTATCGGCTCAAGCAATATGCCGATGCGATTCAGCACCTCCGGGAAGCCAGCCGATTGAATCCCAAACAGCCGGAATCTCATATCGTGCTCGGGCTCTCGCATTTTCAATCGGAGCAGTATGAGCCGTCCCTCCAGGCCTTTCTGGAAGGGATTCGCTACAATCCGGACAACGCGGACCTGCACTTCAACGCCGGGACGGTGTACGACAAATTGAACCGGTTCGATGACGTGGTGAAATCGATGCAGACGACCCTCACATTGGATCCTCACCATGCGGATGCGTTGAACTACCTTGGATATAGCTACGCGGAACGTGGCGTGAAAATCGAAGAGGCGATTACATTGACGAAGCAGGCCGTCGCACTCCGACCGACCAACGGCTATTACGTCGATAGTCTTGCCTGGGCCTTCTTCAAGAAGGGCTTACTGGCCGAAGCCTTGGCTGAAATGAAACGGGCGGTGGCGTTGGTCGGTGACGATCCCGTGATTTATGAACATCTGGGTGAAATTTTCCTGAAGCAGCAACATCTCTCGGATGGGCGAGAGGCCCTTCTGCACTCGCTCGAACTTGATCCTTCGAATGACAAACTGATGCAGCGATTCCGTGAACTTGGGTTGGGTGATCCCGCCAAAGAAGAGCGCATTCGCCAGGCCATTCGGCGCGTTTCCGACCGCAAAGCGACCACTCCGACTCAATAATCCTTCTGTTGGTTCTTCCCGATCAGTGGGCGGCTGTGCCAACCAGTCTGTCTCTCTGCTCGCAGTTCTTCCTCATCCCTGACAGATCTCCGCTCGATTGATTGACCTCGGGAAGCGAGGTACGGCCAATTCCATCAAATCCGGGTCGGCTTGCGTGAGGAGCTGCGGCTGTTCGTTTCAGCCAAATTTTGGCACTTTCCTTTGTGAGTCCAAGATTCCTGGTCAATCCGCGGTCGGCTATGGTATGAGGGCACCCTCAGAAACATCAATGCTGTCGATATGTTCTGCGTCTTTCCGGAACAAGCGTATTCCTTGGCACAGGGCCTGCTACTAGAGGGCTTATCTTTGAAGCACGCTCATCAGTTGGGGGCACAAGGAATGGTGTTCCAGGAAGTCTGTGACCGCACACAATGGTGACTGTAGCAAGACAAACAGGGTTCACGCTGATCGAGTTAATGGTGGTGGTGGTGATTGTGGGTATTCTGGCTGCCATCGGGATACCGAATTTCATTCGATACCGGGCACATGCCATGCAGGCTGAGGCACGGTCAAACCTGGCGGCGATTTTTGTGGCAGAGGTCTCGTTCTTCGGCGACCGGAAGCAGTTTGGGAATTTCTCAGATATTGGGTTTGCCTTAGCCGGTAACGCGACGAACCGCTACACCTATCGAACAGGCTTGGGGGATGGGGCTGGGCTGGGACCGAATGGGGGCAATCTCTGCGGGCCCTCCGGTAGCTGCGATACGATTCAGACCGAGGTTCCTGGGGCAGGGGTGGTGACTTTTACCGGAGCCGTCGGTAACGCCACGACGTCGATGTCAGGATTTACCGCGACTGCCGCGGCGAATCTCGATGGTGATGCCACGCACGACGGGTGGTATGTCAACGATGCGAAACAGGGTTTGGGCGGGGCAGAGCCTAATGACGTCTCAAGCTAGGCGGTGGTGGCGGCGCCAAAACTTGTCAGAAGGTGACGGAAAAATGGATCTGGTGAAGGCGGCAATCACAGAGCTCAAATGTCAAACAGTCATAAATGATTGGGAAATCGTACGAATGACAAGGAACTACAGGAAGGAGGTGTTGGGCATAGAACCTGCTGTTCCCAAGATCTGCTAGGCTTGAAAAAGCTGTGTTGTGAAATGCGGCATGAATGAATGTCAGGTCGGGTGAAGGTACTACAATAGGAAAGGGAGGAATGTTTATGTTGAAGCAAATCAAAGGTCAAAAAGGTTTTACGTTGATTGAGTTGATGATCGTTGTGGCGATTATCGGAATCTTGGCGGCCATCGCCATTCCCAACTTCTTGCGATACCAGGCCAAATCGAGACAATCGGAAGCCAAGACCAATCTGGGCGCGATCTTTGTGGCTGAGACGGCCTATCTCAGCGAACAATCTCGCTACGGCAGCTTCTCTGAAATTGGTTATGCCCTGGCCGGGACGACCAATCGGTACACCTATCGCAGCCCTGCCATCGGTGGAGCCGCTGCCTCAGCTAATACTGTGGGTGTTGATCAGATTCCCTGCGGTGCTCCGGTCGGTTGCGTGGTTCAAGTTGACACAGCTCCAGCAGTTCCAAACAATGCTAGCATTGTCGTCGGTGCGATAGGCTTCACGGCCTCGGCAGTGGCCAGCATCGACAATGATGCGACGATCGACGGCTGGTCAGTGAATGATGTTAAGGGTGGTCTGACGCAGGCAGTTCCTGACGACGTGATCAGCTAACGATCATTCGCAGGAGTTCTTAGGTGTGGCGGGGGAGGAATAATGTTCCTCCCCCGTTTTCATTCTGCATGACGGATCGACGCATTCACTGATCGGTGCCATAGGAATCCGCTTACGTTCGCCTGCCTCCATGTCTCGGTATTCAATTTCGCTTTGTCAATTCGTCGGTCTCTGATAGAGCATGAGATATCCCATGCGTCGATTGGACGGACCACGTCTATGAAGATCCTGCCTTCGATTCCTCTGATGGTGATCAGCGCACTCGTGATCTTTTCGCCGCTTCAAGAGGGAGGCACGACTCATCCCGCACAGATGGTCATCAGGCTGTTGATCGTATTGTTGCTGGGCATCGTCCTGGCAAATGGGATTCGTGCAGGAAGTCTCGAAGCGCCTGTGCTTCTCCTAGAGTATGTGGTGCTGTCGTTTCTGGGCCTTGCCTTGGCGGCAACGCTGTTCTCGCCTTACTCTCATCCGAGTCGACAATGGCTCTTGATGATCGTGGGGTACGTCACGTTTTTCTATTTGCTTGTCTCTTTGGTTGACCGGTGGGAGCATATTCGTACGTTGGTAGTCGTGATCGTACTGGTGGGCTTAGGCGAAGCCGGCTGGGCCATCATGCAAGGACTGGTAGGGAATGTCCCGAGGCCCAGTGGCACCTTCTTCAACCCAAACTTTCTGGCTGGGTACCTCACGGTCGCGTGGGCGATTCTCTTGAGTAGCACGCTATATGGATACCGCCGAGTGCCGGCCTTCTTGATGCCGTCGATGCCACCTGCGCTGCGATGGTTCGGCATCGGGTCGGCATTGGGCGTGATTCTGTTCGCAGTCCTGCTGACGCAGTCTCGCGGGGGCATGGTCGTATTCTTTGTGGCGACGGTATTCATTCTGATCGTACGATATGGCTGGAAACCGGCCGGTAGCTGTGGACTGCTGCTTGTTCTCATCGGTCTCCTTGTCCCTACGCCGATCCGCGAACGTGTGCTCGTTGAGCATCATCAGAATCCTGTCGCCTACGCACGCTGGCAGATGTGGCAGGGTGCGGTTCGGCAGATGATGGATCATCCTTTCGGAATCGGGCTGGGACTGTATCAGTACACGTATCCTCGGTACGCCTTTCCGGTGGAAGGGGAAATTGCACGCTATGGAACAACCGCTCAGACCCCGCATAACGACTATCTTCAAATGGGTGTCGAGATGGGACCCGGAGCGATCCTTGTGTTTGCGCTCGGGGTGTTCGTCGTGGGGCGGGAGTTGATGGACGTGCTTCGGGGGCGTCTGTTGCGATGGCAGCGAAGTCTTATGGCTGGCTTGGGCGGAGGAGGAGTTGCTCTTTTGGCGCATGCCGCACTCGATTCAAGCTTGCGCGAGTCGGCTATCGCGATCTTGCTCATTCTCTGCGGTGGATTGATTGTCTCGGCTCGGCGTTTGAGGAGGGGCGAACCGCGTTCGGTCCGTGTCATACCGATTCGTTCACGAATGAGGTGGGGAATCGGTGTGGCGAGCGCGCTGTTGATCGTCAGCATGGAAGTGATTCGGTTAGGAGTTGCCTGGATGATGTTTGAGTCTGTCTCGCGGCGTGCGATTGCGGGAGAAACAGTCGTGGCGATCAAAGGATTGGAGGATGCAATCGCGTTGGATCCTGGGAAAGCCCTGTACCACCATGGGCTTGGGTCGGTCTATGCCAGGGCATTTGAGACCAGGGGCGAGAATCGGGCATTCGAGAAAGCGCAAGCAGAATTCAGGGAAGCCATCGACCTGAATCCCCTGGACAGTCGATTGTTAGGGCTGTTGGGGCAACTCTATGTCTCGGCGGCGCAGGCTCCGCACTCCTTCGCAGTCTCGGCTGAGCAACGGGGGGCCTGGTTGCGCGCCGCGGTCCAGGTGTACGAACAAGCCATTGAGCTGGCACCGTTCTCCGCGATGTATCGATATGAGCAAGCGAGGCTTTACTGGATGCTCGGTGAGCGGCGTGAGGCTGAGGATCGCGCGAAAGAAGCAGAGGTGTTAGAACCGAACTTTCTCCCTGCCCGTGCGCTCCTGGCTCGATTGTGGTTCGATGACGGGCGGGTAGACAGAGCGAAGGGCCAACTTCGTGAAATCCAGGAACGCCAAGCGCGCTACAGAGAGCGGCGCAAGAATAGTCTTGACCACGCGTTCCTGAATGTTGACGTGACCTCCCTTCGTATCGCCGTTCACGAAAAGGAAGTACCCGGATGAAGCTTGCCGGATCCGTTTCGACAGTGAAACAGGGAGTGATCCATGCCCTGTTTGGGCTGAGCCTGTTGGCCGGCGCATCAGGTCTGCTCCACCTTCTGGATCACGAACGGAATGCGGTCGCGCGGGCTGAGCAGCTGGCCTATCTTCCCAAGGGGGAATACTTGAGATTGGCGGTGTTGGGCTATCGGCAATTGGTTGCGGATCTCCTCTGGTTACAAGCGGTACAGCACATCGGCGCGTCACGCGATACTCAGCAGGGATATCGTTGGACCTACCATGCCGTCGACGTGCTGACCGATTTGGATCCCACATTTGTTCCCCCCTATCAGGCGACCGGCATATTTCTCGGAGTGCTGATCGGTCGTCATGAGGAAGGGCTCGCTATCTTGAGCAAGGGCATTCGCCACAACCCTGCGATTTGGCAGCTGCCATTTTTGGCCGGATACATCTCCTACTATGAACTCTGCAATCCGGTTGCGGGCGGGCAGTACCTTCGGATGGCGGCGCAGGTGCCTGGGGCTCCGGCCTATCTCCATAAATTGGCTACCAGAATGACGGTTGAGGGCGGTGATCCAACGGCGGCGCTCGAATTCCTGGACCGCTTCTCTCGCACGGTGACCGACGAGCGGGTTCGTGGAGCTCTCGTCCAGCGGATGAAGGAAATTGTTCAGGAGAAAGATCTGCTCTTTTTGGAAGAAAGCGTCCGGCACTATCGGACTAGGTACGGACATGTGCCCGCGAAGCTTGAAGATCTGATGTTGCACGGCGTGATTCAACAACTGCCTGTGGATCCCTTAGGCGGGCAGTACCAGGTTGATTTTCTGACGGGGGCAGTCCGTTCGTCTTCAACACATGAACGGCTTCGTATTCATCAGAAGGTGGCCTGCCAGGTGGGGGCAGGGAGTTCCCAGCCTCCGACATGGTCCAACCCGGTTGATACGCAATTGCCTGTCTTGCAATGAGGAGGAAGGACGCAGTGGACGATATTGTCATTGAAGATCTGACCAAATCGTATGCTTCCGGCTGGCCGGGGCGACCGCCGTTCGTGGCGCTGGATGGGCTTTCCTTAACGGTCGGACGGGGAGAAATCTTCGGGTTCCTTGGCCCGAACGGAGCGGGGAAGACCACGACATTGAAGATTCTCATGGGGCTCGTCCGTGCGACCAGTGGCGCGGCGTTCTTACTGGGTCAGCCTGCCGGTGATGTAGTCACTCGCCGCCGGATCGGTTTCTTGCCGGAGTCGCCCTATTTTTACGACTACCTCACGGCCGAGGAGTTTCTCGGCTTTTACGGACAACTCGCCGGGTTGGGTCGTGCCGTTATTGCCGAACGTGTGACCGACCTGTTGAGTCTGGTCGGTCTTGTTGATGCGAGAGCGCGTCAATTGCGCAAGTTTTCGAAAGGGATGTTGCAACGTATTGGGCTTGCGCAGGCATTGATTCACGATCCCGAGCTCGTGATCCTCGATGAGCCGATGACAGGATTGGATCCAGTCGGGAGGAAACAGGTGCGGGATCTGATTCTGAGTCTGCGCGACAGAGGGAAGACAATCTTCTTCAGTACGCACATTCTGCATGACGTCGAAATGATCTGTGACCGTGTCGGCATTGTAATGAAGGGACGTTTGGTCGCCAGCGGGCGGGTCGACGAGCTGGTTCGGCAAGACCATACACAATCCGTGGAGATTGTGTGTCAGCAAATTAAGGTCGAGGGAAATGCGTTTATTCACTCGCTCGCCACG
This sequence comes from Nitrospira sp., assembly GCA_023248215.1. Classification (GTDB taxonomy): domain Bacteria; phylum Nitrospirota; class Nitrospiria; order Nitrospirales; family Nitrospiraceae; genus Nitrospira_A. The sequence continues at coordinate 37,186 of JAHFEW010000011.1, read as the reverse complement.
CGCGTGCTGCAGCAGGGGCAGCAATGCCTGATCGTATTGCCGACTTCAGATGCGGTTGACGCCATGGTGGGGGAAATCCGGCGGCAAGGAGGCCGGCTCCTCTCGGTGACCCCGCATAAGGCGTCGCTGGAAGACCTATACTTCCAGGAGGCCGCGCACGATACCGCGCATGTTCAGACCAAGAGTCTCAGCGAGAGGGCGTCTTGATATGGGTGCGATCGGCGTCATCGCATTGAATGCATTTCGTGAAAGTCTGAGAGACAAGATTCTCTACAACCTGGTGTTGTTCGCAGGGCTGCTCATCGGACTCTCGGTGCTGCTTGCGGATCTGACGATCACTGAGCACCATAAGATGATTGCCGATATGGGCTTGGCGGCGATCAATCTTATCGGTGTCATCATCGCCATCTTCATCGGTATCAGCTTAGTGAACAAGGAAATCGAACGGCGAACGATCTATACGATTATGGCCAGACCCATTAGCCGTACGTTCTTCATCCTTGGAAAATACTGTGGGCTGGTGTTGACGTTGTTCGTGAATGTATCGATTATGCTGGCCGTATTTCTGATCACCCTGTGGCTCTACCATGTGCCGATCGTGCTTTCCCTCTTTCAGGCGGTGCAGCTGATCTTTGTCGAGATTCTCGTGGTCACGGCGATCGCGTTGTTCTTCTCGACGTTCAGCTCCTCGACGCTGAGTGCCATTCTCACGTTGGGCATCTATGTGATCGGGCATCTGACAGCGGACTTGAGGAGTGTGGCGGCGAACAGCGAGAGCGGGGCAGTGAAGGCCGTGGTGGACGCGTTGTATTACCTCTGTCCGAACTTGGAGATGCTCAACATCAAGGGGCAGGCTGCCGTGGGGATTCTGGTGGCGCCGGAGTACCTGTTGCTCGCATCGTTGTATGGATTGGTCTATGCCGGAGTGCTTCTCAGCGGAGCCTGCCTGGTGTTTCAACAGCGCGATTTCTGACGAAGCCGCGATGCGTGATGCCGGCGAGGTGTCAACCAGCCATGCCCTGTGTTGCTTGTGGATCCGGCCGCTGTTGTCTTAGCTGAAGGGTACGAAATGTTGTCGCAGCGATACGGCTTCTCCCCCCTCATGGTGCTCACCAGTATGTCCACACACTGGAGCTTGATCCGTCAATTGACCAAGCGCGAGATCGCGAGCCGGTATCGCGGATCTCTGCTCGGAGTCCTGTGGGCCTTCCTGCATCCGATGGTCATGTTGACGGTGTATACGATCGTGTTCAGGGGAGTATTTGGAATGCGGTGGGGGAGGGAGGGCGAGGGCGCGCTCGATTTCGGTCTGCTTCTATTCTCCGGCCTGATCGTGCATGCCTTGTTTGCAGAAAGTGTTCAGCGCGCGCCCTATCTGATTGTGAATCACAGCAACTATGTCAAGAAGGTCGTCTTCCCGCTGGAGATCCTGGTTTGGACTTCGGTGGGCACGGCTCTCTTTCACGCAGCAATAAGTGCGCTTGTGCTGATCCTATTTTATGGCCTACTACATCATTCCCTCCATTGGACGATGCTGTTCTTGCCTCTGTTACTGATACCGCTGGCCTTCGTCACCATCGGAGTCTCCTGGTTTCTTGCTTCCGCCGGCGTGTTTGTGCGGGACATTGGTCAGGCGAGTGGGCCAGTCATGACCGTCATGTTGTTTCTCTCGCCCGTATTTTATCCGGCCTCGGCGCTCCCTGAGTCCTATCGCGCCCTGCTGTATGCAAATCCTCTCACCTTTCTCATCAGTCAAGCTCAGGATGTCCTCATTTGGGGAAAGGCTCCGTCCTGGGTCGGCATCGGCGTGTATTGTGCGTGCAGCTACCTCATCGCGTGGTTTGGGTTGCTGTGGTTTCAGCAGACACGGAAGGCCTTTGCCGATGTCCTCTGACTGGGCAATTCGAGTTCGCAGTCTGTCCAAGACATACCGGCTGTATGACCGTCCGCGTGACAGGGGCAAGCAGTGGATCGTGCCCACGCTGCAAAAGTGTCTCGGGCGAACGCCGACGCAGTATTATCGCGAGATACTCGCAGTGGAGAACGTCTCGTTCGAGGTCAAGAAGGGGGAAACGCTTGGAATTATTGGCCGGAATGGCTCGGGCAAGTCGACGCTGTTGCAGTTGATCGTGGGAACGTTGAGCCAGACGAGCGGAAACGTGGATGTCAATGGACGTGTCGCCGCGTTACTGGAACTCGGTGCTGGATTTCATTCCGAATTTACGGGAAGAGAAAACATATTCCTGAACGGGACGCTTCTCGGGTTGTCACACAAGGAAATAGACGAGCAGTTGGACGACATGTTGGCTTTTGCCGACATTGGGGCCTACATCGATCAGCCAGTGAAGACCTATTCGAGCGGGATGGTTGTCCGGCTGGCCTTTGCGGTGATGGCCCATGTCAAGGCCGACATTCTTGTCATTGATGAGGCGCTGGCGGTGGGAGATGCGTTCTTCGTTCAGAAATGCATGCGGTTCCTGAGAACGTTTATGAATCGTGGAACGGTGCTGTTTGTCAGTCACGATTCGGCTGCGGTGTTGAGTTTGTGCAGTAGAGCCGTATGGCTGGAGCGTGGGCGAGTCGCCTGTATCGGCGAGGCGAAGACGGTGTGCGATCGTTATTTGCACGATGCGCATGATGTGACGCAGAGTCGCGAGATCGTGGCCGCCTGCGATGGCCCTTCGCCTTCCGCCGATGTGCAATGCGTGGACGATGTCCACGGCAACGCGGACGGTCCCTCCTCTCTGCAACGTCGTGATGGATCGCGGATGTTCGGCAACCGTCAAGCCCTGATCGAAAAGGTCCTATTCAGTGACGCCGCCGGGCGACGCATCCACACCATGACGAAACGCGAGCGTGTGTCTCTTCGGATCTGGTGCAAGACGTCGATCTGGCTGAGGAGTCCGATCGTCGGGTTTCTGGTTCGGGATCGACTCGGACAGTCGCTCTTCGGGGCCAATACCTGCCTGATGAGGCAAGGGACAGCGAACTCTGTTGAGCCGGAGAGTCGATTCGTCGTGGAGTTGGATTTTGTGATGCCGGTACTTCAGCTCGGGGATTACTCTCTGAGTGTCGCACTCGCTGAGGGTACGCAACAGCAGCATGTGCAGCATCATTGGATTCATGACGCACTGGCCTTCAAGTCGGCGCCTTCGGAACTCTGCTTTGGATTGTTTGGTGTCGAGCTTCTTCATGTCGATCTGTGCCGGCATCAGAAACAGGACTCTCGCGATGAAAGAGCCAATGACTCAGTTGCCCTGTAGGGTGTGTGGGGGAAATACCTTCGCGCATCACGATGTGTTGTGGAGCGATCTCATTGCCCAGTGGGGCCTGTCCCGCAGCGAGGCTCAGTATATCAATGTGCAGCAGGGGACCTGCTGCACAGCCTGCGGTTCGAATGTCAGGTCGATTGCCCTGGCGGATGCGATCTTGCGGCATGCTCATGCGACCTCGACATTGAATGAATGGGTGGAAGGCTATGCGGCCGGAGCCTGTAATCTGCTGGAGATTAATGAGGCCGGTTCACTCACCAGCGTGCTCGAGAAATTGCCTGGTCATCGCCTGGTGCGGTACCCAGAGTACAACATGATGGCCTTGCCTTTTGAGAACGGCTCGTTCGATCTCGTCATACATTCCGACACGCTTGAGCATGTGCCGGACCCCTTTCAAGGATTGCGGGAATGTCGACGACTTCTTCGTCGGGGAGGGGCCTGCATTTTCACGGTTCCTGTGGTCGTGGGTCGGCTGACGAGGAGCAGGAAGGGGCTGCCTGTCAGTGTCCATGGCAGTGAAGGATGTACCGACTCATCCCTAATGGTTCACACAGAATTTGGAGCCGACGTCTGGCGCCATGTCTTGGACAGCGGCTTTGATGACTGTCGGGTGGTGCCCTATCGATATCCTGCAGGCATAGCTCTGGTCGCAGGAGTATCTTAGCGCGTGGACGTATGAAAGGGGGCCAGTGGTGAATACGACTTGCAGCCTGCCGCCGGGTCTTGATGCGAGCGGCGAACGATTCCTTCCTGAGATGCAAGGGACGATTGCCCTTGAGCATTTGCATCGCTACGCCATGGCGAAAGATCTTGCGGCCGGGAAAATCGTGCTCGATATTGCCTGCGGTGAAGGATATGGCTCAGCGGTTATTGCTGAGGCGGCGCAGCACGTATATGGAGTGGACATTGCGCTCGAGGCGATTACCCACGCGAAGGCAACATACCAGCGGCTGAACGTCGAATTTATCACCGGTAGTTGCGCGCGTATTCCTCTTGCCGATGGGACGGTCGATCTAGTGGTCAGTTTCGAGACCATCGAACATCATTTCGAGCATGAGGCGATGTTCGCCGAGATTAAACGAGTCTTGCGGCCTGGCGGCCTGCTGATCATGTCCAGCCCGGACAAGCTTGAGTATTCGGAGCGTGCCAATCATGCGAACGCCTACCACGTGAAGGAGCTATACGCGGATGAATTCCAGCATCTGGTCGAGAAGTACTTTGCGCATGTGGCCATGCTGGGACAGCGAGTGCTCTACGCCTCCACGATCCTGCTGGCAGGAAAGTTCGGAGAATCTGTCCACTACTCTCGCGAGAATGATTCCGCAATTCGGATGGTGAAGGGTTTGATGCGCCCCTGTTATCAGGTGGCTGTAGCGTCGGATTCAGACTTGCCCTCACTGGCATCCAGCCTATTTGAGCAGATCGGTGAGTCGGATCCGGAAATCAAACAGCTGCGTCACCAACTGGACTATGCAGCGCGTCGGATCGCCGGGCTTGAGGCAGAGGTGACAGGATTGAAAGCGGCGATCGAGTTCATGTTGCATTCGCACTCATGGAGAGTCACCAGGCCCCTTCGTGCGGTAGCGAACATGTTCCGAGCCATCACCGGTGTTCGAAGCGAGAACCAAGCGTAAGCGGACGATTCAAGCTATGGGGGCTTCCGCTCGCCGGTCCCCTGGTCGTCTGAGCTGATCGATGGACGGTTGGGGCGATACGACGCCTACCGCTCGCGGGCAGGGCAATGGGTTCAGTGACGCAACGATTTCTCCAGTCCATACGGTTCGCACGGTTTTCCATCGCGGAAGGAGTGTCGTGGTACAGGCGCCACGGCCGCCTGCCAAGAGCCTCGGAGTGTTACGACCTTCTGCGGAAGGCACTCTTCAGATTCAGCATCGTCGCGCACCGAACCGCACCTGCTCCCAAGACGATCGAAGCAGTGCTGCCGCCTTACGAAGCATGGCTTCGAGTCAATACCTGGAATGAGCGGAGGCGCGATGACTTGCTCGATCGCCTCGGTCGGCACGCCGGGCGCTTACCGAAGATTTCCATCATCATGCCTGTGCATGATCCCCCGCTTCAATTCCTTGACCGGGCCATTGCTTCAGTGAAAGCGCAAGTGTACGAGCAATGGGAGCTCTGCATCGCAGACGATTGCAGCGCGAATCAGGAGGTGCGAGCCGCGCTGGCTCGCTGGAGCGCAGAGGATCGTCGCATCCGCGTGACGTATCTGGAACGGAACGTCAACATCAGTGCGGCGACCAACGCAGCTGCAGCCCTTGGAACAGGAGAGTTTCTCCTCCTCCTCGATCATGACGATGAATTGACCCCGGATGCGGTCGGAGAGGTCGCGCTTTACCTTGCCGAACAGCCGGATGCGGATGTGGTCTATTCCGACGACGATAAAATTGATGTGGCGGGTCGGCGCTATGCTCCGCAATTCAAGCCGGATTGGTCGCCCGAGCTTCTTTTGTCCTACATGTACCTGAGTCACGTACTCGTGATAAGGCGAAGGTTGTTTGAATTCTGCGGTGGCATGCGGGAGGGGTTTGAAGGCGCGCAAGATTACGATCTGGCCTTGCGGGTGACGGAACGGACTTCGGCCATCGGGCACATTCCCAAAATACTCTATCACTGGAGAGCCTTGCCTGGATCTACGGCGTTCAGTGGTGCGGCGAAACCGGCTAGTCTCGACGCAGGGCAGCGGGTGGTCGCGGATGCGTTTGTGCGTCGGGGGATCGCCGCGCGGGTGACTCAGCCGAACTTTGCGGCGAAGGGAAATCTGGGCATCTATTGTCACGAGTTTCCTGACGATGGTCCGACGGTGACGGTGGTCATTCCGACGAAGAATCAACTCTCGATCGTGCGTAACTGCATTGAATCATTGCGCGCGACCACCTACCGGAATTACGAGATCGTCGTCATCGACAATGAGAGTGACGACCCTCAAACCGTGGCTTATCTGCGTGCGCTTCCGCACCGTGTCATCCGCATTGGCAATCCTGCGGGGCGGTTCAACTTTGCGGCGATCAACAATCGCGCGGTGCAAGGACTGACCAGCGAGTTTGTTCTGTTTTTAAACAACGATACCGAAGTAAAGGCTCCGCAATGGCTGAGCCAGATGGTCGGATATGCGCGGATGTCAGGGGTGGGCGCTGTCGGCGCCAAGCTGATTTTCGCCGACGGACGTATCCAGCATGCTGGCGTCGTGCATGGGTTGTACCATGGGCTCGCAGGGCCGGCATTCAAGTTAACCCCATCCTGGGAGCATGGGTACCTGGCCTATGCCTCCGTGGTCCGAAACTATTCAGCCGTCACGGCCGCCTGTTTGTTGACGCCGCGTCGGCTCTTCCTCGAGGTCGGCGGGTTCAATGAAGCCGACTTCAGTGTGGCCTATAACGATGTCGATTACTGCTATCGATTGGTTGATCAGGGATATCGTTGCGTTTATTGCCCCGATGCCCAGCTCATCCACTATGAAGGCTACTCGCGAGGTTTCCGCGATGACCCCGACGAGGTCGTTGCGTTCAAGCGGATGTATAAGCGCCGGAGGGATCCGTGGTATAGCCCGCATCTGTCCCTCGTCGATGAAGGGTTCAACCTGGTGCCACGAACGATCGCGGAGCGACGGCAGAAGCCGATTCCGACCATCATGACCGCGCTGAGTCTGAATTGTGAGGGCGCGCCCTGGAGTCAGTTCGAGTTAACGAGGGAACTGGTCAAGCGCCAGGTCATTCAGCCCATCGTATTTTCTCCGGTGGATGGTCCGCTCCGTTCGCTTTACGAAGAGCAGGGTATTCCGGTGATGGTCGATCGGCATCCGCTGTGGGGTGTGACGACCTTGAAGGAGTATGAAGAGGCGGTAAAGGCGTTTTCGTCAAAGTGTCTCGCGTGGGGTGCGGAGTTGGTCTATGCCAACACGTTGCAGACCTTCTATGCGATTGCGGCGGCACATCAGGCAGGCTTGCCCTCGGTGTGGAATCCGAGAGAAAGCGAGCCATGGCAGACCTATTTTGACTATTTACCTGACGGAGCCGTGCAAAGAGCCTACGATTGTTTTGCGTTGCCCTACCGCGTGGTGTTTGTGGCCGATGCCACTCGCGAGGCTTATAACGCGCTCAACACGCGACACAATTTTACAGTGATTCGAAATGGTCTGGACAGGACGCGTATCGAGCTGGCCTGCCGTGAATGGCCTCGGGATCGGGCGCGTTCCTCGATCGGGGCCCAGGCGGGCGACATGGTGATTTTGCTCTTGGGAACGGTCTGTGCCAGGAAAGGACAGCAGGACTTGGTCAGGGCCGTGGCCAAATTCACCCCAGACCTGCAGGAGCGAATCCGGTGCTATATCGTGGGCGATCGGCCTGGTGATTACAGCTCGGACCTCCATGCCCTCGTGAAGAACCTTCCGTCCTCGCTACGCGACAGGATGCACATTGTGTCGGAAACCCGTCAGACCGCCCCGTATTATCGTGGGGCCGACCTGTTCCTCTGCACCTCCAAGCTCGAGAGTTATCCGCGTGTGGTCCTGGAGGCGATGGCCTATGGTCTGCCTATTGTCACAACCCCCGTCTTCGGTATTCGCGAGCAGGTCTGGGAGGGAGTGAATGCGTTATTTTATGAGCCTGGAGACAGTGATGCGTTAGCCAAGCGACTGGGAGACCTGATCCAAGACGAGCGAGTCCGCTCCTGCATGGCTGCAAAGAGTGCGAGTGTGCTGGCTCTCGGAACTGATTTTGATGAGATGGTCACTGCCTATGAAGACATTTTTGCTGAGGCCTGGCTCACCGGTGGAGGGCCTCGGTCATGACCATGAAGTTTAACCTTGAGACGCCCACTGGGGAGACTCTGGATACGGTGAGTCGATTCTCCGGCTGGTATATTCCGGAGCACGGTCGTCGCCCGCAGCTCTCTATCGCATGCAACGGGGAGCGGGAAGCCGCATTGGAATGGGGAAGCATTCGTCCGGATGTCGCTTCCGTCTACCCAGTCCACCCCCAAGCCATTATCAGCGGGTTTCAAGGTGATCTGCTGGTTGGCCAGCATGAGTCAGGTCGAGCGATGGAGGTGACCGTTCGCGACGGGGCGAGTCAGGAGCGGGAACTGTTTCGGCGCACCTATACGTTTGGCGCCTACCGGGCTCTCGCCATGCGAGACCGATCTTTTAATATTCTCGATTTGGTCGTCTGTCCGGAATGCCACTCGCGTCTTGGCCGACAAGACCGCGCGTGGGACTGTCCCAAGTGCGCGATGTGTGCCAGCCTGCGCGGGGGGGTGCTGCATTTCTTGCGGGAGCAGGGAACGCCCTGTCTGCACCTGAGTGAGCAGACTAGCACTCATCCCTATTCGTCGGATGTGCTTGATCTGCTTGATCGCCATAAAGACGGACTCGTACTTGATTTTGGGGCCGGTCACACGCCCGGAGAGTTGCTACGCCCGAATGTCGTCTATCTCGATGCCGTCCAGTATCAGTGGACGGATCTCGTCTGCACGCGCGTGCGCCTGCCTTTTCGTGATCACACCTTTGATGCCGTCGTGAGCCAGGCCGTGTTCGAGCATCTCCAGGACCCGCATCACACCGCGCGCGAGCTATATCGCATTCTTCGTCCCGGCGGCATCATCCACCTCGATACGGCATTCATGCAGCCGCTGCATGGCGATCCATGGCACTACTTCAATATGACTCAGCACGGCCTGCGACAGGTCATGGCGCCCTTCGAGGAGATACGGTGTGGTATGAAGAGCTACCAATTTCCCTCGGCGGGTTTGCTGATGCAATTTGAGGCGATCGCTCCGTTCCTGTCATCCAGAAAATGGCGAAAAACCATTGCGAAATGGCGCCAGGAGCTTCATGCGGGGGCGCAGGAGTTCGACCAAGCACTGGGTGAGTTTGGACGAACCACTCTGGCGGCAGGATTCTACTTCGAGGGACGACGGCCTCAATAGGCCAAGCGCCGGGTTCCCTTTCAAGAGCGATGAGGTGCCGGCGAGCGAGATTCGTCAGGCGATTGGAGAACTCTGGAGCAGATGTCGCGCGAAGGGTTGGTGTCTGACCAACACGGTTGTCTGTTCGGAGTGCACATGTTCGGAGGTGGGTACGTGGAACAGCAGCTACGCGGCATCCTCAGGCCGGGAGTGAGGCGCCTGTTGCCTCTATTAGGATGGCTCCATGCGAGGTTCGGCCATGAAGGTGGCCCGGACCGAGCGGCCGGAACTCTCCCTGAAAGCGACCAACATCGCGTATCGGACTACTGGAGCAAGCAGTTTGAGGCGATGAGGACGGATAACTCTTACTGGCTCAACAACAAGCTGGTCGAGGAATCCACCTACCGCCTCATGACGGATACGCCGAAGCATTGGTTGGAGTGGCTTCTGAACGACTATTTTGCCGAGCACACCTTCGCCCGGTCGCTGAGCGTTTGTTGCGGCGACGGCGCCCACGAAATTCAGCTCTATCAGTCCGGTAAGGTGCAGTGCGTCAGCGGGTTTGATATTTCTGCAGGCGCGATCAAGCAAGCTGTCGCGAGGTTTGAAGCGGTCGCGGCGCCGACCGATCGTTATTGGTTTGAGGTGCGGGATGTCAATGCGCTGGAGCTTGACGGCACGTTTGATCTGATCCTGTCCACCGGGGCTTTGCACCATACGACGAACCTGGAAGTTCTGTTGGCGAAGTTGGGTCGCCTGCTCGCGCCGAACGGCTACTTCGTCGTCGTCGAATTCATCGGCCCCAACCGGTTTCAGTGGACCGACCGGCAAGTCGAGATTGCGAACCAGATCCTCAGCACCCTCGATCCCTGCTATTTAAGAGACGGGCATCAAACTAGGTTCGAGCGGCCATCCATCGAAAGCATGCTCAGGAGCGATCCCTCGGAAGCCGTGCGTTCGGCCGACGTCTACACACTCGTGAAAAACCACTTCGATGTGCGGTACGAGCGGTTTTACAACGGCACGCTGCTCCATCAGCTGCACCCTCTGTTGAGAGCGGATTTGGCGAATCGCCGGCAACGGGACTTTGACTCTATCGTGCGGCTGATTCTGTTGATGGAAGACCTGCTGATCAAAAACAACGTGTTGCCGTCCGACTTTGTGTTTCTGATTTGTCAGAAGCGAGATCCGAGCGCGCGGCGGTCGGGATAGGCGCAGGAAAGACGTCGTCGTATGTGTGGCATTGTCGGGGTGCTCGATCACATGGAACTCCATCAGGCACGCCGGCTCCTGGCGCGATTACTGGCGACCATGGAAGCGCGCGGCCCGGACGGTGCCGGACAGTTTGTCGAAGACAATATCGTCATGGGAATGAGACGGCTCGCGGTGATCGACGTGGAGGGCGGAGGCCAGCCGCTCATGAGTCGGGATCGCCAGGTGGTGGCCTTTCAAAACGGGGAAATTTATAACCATGTCGAACTCCGTCGCGAATTGGAACAGCGCGGCGCTGTCTTCAAGACGGCAAGCGATACGGAAGTCCTGGCTCACGGGTACGATCATTGGGGAATAAACGGCCTCCTTGCAAGGCTCGATGGGATGTATGCGATCGCGATTCTCGACCGCCGGACAAAGGAACTGCACTTGGCGCGCGACCGCTTCGGCGAGAAGCCGCTGTATTACAGCGCGGAGACGAATAAGTTTGCTTACAGCTCCAATACAAGGGCGTTGGCGCTGCTGCCTTGGGTGGATATCGACATTGATGTCGGAAGCGTTGATCGATATCTCGCACTTCATTATGTGCCGGGCCGCAGGACGATCCTGAAGGGTATTCATCGAGTGTTGCCGGGTGAGCGGCTGACGGTGTGTGTGCGGTCGCTGAAGGTAAGCCGGGAACGATATTACGTCCCGGCGGTGAGTCCGATCGAAGCTGTGGATACCCACCTCCTCTTGCAACGGATCGAGTCCGCGGTGACCAGCAGGTTGGTGTCTGACGTTCCCGTCGGGGTCTTTTTATCAGGCGGTGTCGATAGCTCGATCGTCGCAGCCGTCGCGGCGCAACATCATCCTGCCATCGATACCTTCTCTATGGGCTTCAAGGATGCGCGTTATGATGAGTCCGCCCATGCCGAGGTGGTGGCGCGCGCCATCGGCTCGTCGCACCATCATTTCACGTTCGATGAAGCGGCGTTCCACGAGTTGTTGCCGGCAGTTGTCGAGAACTTGGATGAGCCGATTGGTGATCAAGCGTTGCTCCCGACCTATTGGTTGTGTCGAGAGGCGAAGCGGCATGTCACGGTGGTCTTGTCTGGGGAAGGCGCCGATGAATTGTTTGCGGGGTATGATTATTACCGTACCATGTTGCCGCATCGGTCGGTGCTTTCCTGGCTCAAAGACTGGGCAGCCGGTCGACGGACACTCGCTCCACCCACGCGTCTCTGTGACAATCCATGGCCGGTAACGCCGTCGGGTTTTCCGCTCGTCATGGATTCAGAGGGGCGGCGGCAGCTCATCGGTGCACTGGCTCACGAGCCTGACTCCTGGGAAGAACAGTTGTGTTCCTCACTCGCAAACACAGAGAATCCCCTCCAGCGTGCAACCCTTGCCGATATTTTGACATGGCTGCCCGACGATCTTCTGGTCAAGCTCGATCGTATGGCGATGGCGAATAGCCTTGAGGGGCGTGTGCCGTTCTTGTCGCCGGCGCTGGTCGATGCGGCCATCCGGCTGCCTGAAGATCGACGGATGACCGCGCAGCAGAGCAAGGTTGCCCTCCGTGAAGTCGCCGCGTTGTTGCTTCCGCCCGACATCGTCGGGCGAAAGAAACACGGGTTCATCCTCCCGATGACGGGATGGTTGCAGCAATGGTTGAGTCGAGTGGGAAGTCTGCGGGATTACCTCGATCTCCGGCGCATCAAGCAATTCGATGTGGATGCAGCGGTGACACTCGTAGGAAGGGAGATGGCCTCGGATCGTCCGAACGAACGCCTGCTCTTTTCGCTCGTGGTGCTGGCCGAATGGCATCATTCGTTTTTCAGGCGACTTGCCTCTACCGCGGATCGTGACGCCTCTTGACGGTAGCCGTCCCGCCGAGACTGGTAAGGCCCCCCTCAGTTCCTCTTCCTTGCACCAGGCGTGAAAACATCGAAAAACCTATCCTTGCGTGAGAACTCCGGTACTATTTGTTCATTCAGGATGGATCCGCAGCCGGCGGCGATGGTGAGGCAACAGGGCAGAAACACGTGCAATGACGGTCACGTATTTCTCAAAAAGCTCGATCATCGGTCCCAGTAGTCGCTACCGCATCTTTCAGTTCTTGCCTCATTTGGATGCCGAAGGAATCGACTGCGCGGTTGATCCTCTATTCGATGCGACCTACTTTAAGATCCTTGCGGTGCGACCATCTGCGCTTCGGGCGCTGCTGAAAGTTCCCTATGTCCTCGCTCGCTTCCTGAAACGGCTGTGGACGCTGCTGACCCTGGGCGGACGAGATCTTATCGTGATCGAGGGACAACTGTTTCCATACATGCCTCCCCTGGCTGAACGACTATTGCGGTGGTGTCGTTTTCGAGTGGTGGTTGAGATGGACGATGCGATCTATCTGACGCGCGGACATAAGAAGAAAATGCCTGCGTTGCTCTCGATGGCGACGGGAGCTATCGTCGGGAATGAACAGCTGGCCTCCTATGCGAAACAGTTTTTGCCTCGGGTCTGGGTGGTGCCGACAGTGGTGGATACCGACCGATTTGTTCCGGGCCGGCAACGCGTCGCCGTCTCAGCCGATCACTCATCTGAAACCATCACGATTGTGTGGATAGGGTTGGCCTACAATCTGAAATATCTGGATGTGTTGGCGCCGGCCTTTCGCGCGCTTCAATCACGATTCCACATGAACCTTCGAGTGGTCTGTTCGCAACCTCCACGGATGCCGGGGGTCAACGTTGAATTCAGGCTCTGGGACATGCAACGGGAGGTGTCTGACGTACAGGATGCCTCGATCGGCGTGATGCCGCTTGAGGATACGGAATGGGCGCGAGGGAAGTGCGGCCTCAAGCTGCTGCAGTACCTCGCGGTCGGATTGCCGGCCGTGGCTTCACCTGTCGGGGTCAATTCCGGCATCATTATGAACGGGGCGAATGGGTTTCTCGCCTCCACCGAGCAGGATTGGTATGACAGCCTTGAAGCTCTCTGCCGCCAGCCTCAGTTGCGTACTCGAATGGGGCAGGCCGGACGTCGGACGGTGGAGGAGCGATACTCCTTGACGGTGTGGGGCCCACGACTTGTTGACCTGTACAAGACACTTGCTCAGGGCGAACACGACAGTCTGACCAAGCCGTGCGTCCGCAGCTCTTTAGCCGGTCCTGGTCACTCGACAGGCACTCGATGATTCTGCTCACGCTCACCTTCATGGTCGCCGTGCTCCTGTCGATTTATGGCGTGCCGCTTGCGCGCCGCGCGGCCCTGAAGTTCGGCATTGTCGACAGGCCGGATGGCCGGCTTAAGCATCAGCGTGAGCCGGTGCCCTATCTGGGTGGGGTGGCCATCTATCTCGCCTTTCTCGTGAGTTTGGCCTTTACGTTCGAGTTTCGGCACGACGTGCTCGGCATCGTGCTCTCCGGGACGCTCATCGTCATGCTGGGGTTGATCGACGATTTCGGCGTCTTGTCGCCCGGGACGAAGTTGGCGGGACAATTTCTGGCGGTCTTCGTGTTGATCAAGAGCGGCATTCGCATTGAGATTGCATCGCTCCCGGAATGGATCGATATTGCGCTGACGGTGTTCTGGATGATCGGTATCATCAATGCCTTCAACCTCTTGGACATCATGGATGGGTTGTCGGCTGGTGTCGGCGTCATCAGTGCGGCCTTCCTCTGTGTGGTGGCGATCCTGAACGGTGATCAGACCATCGCATTCATGTTGGCGGCACTCATGGGCAGCCTGCTGGGATTCCTTCGGTACAACTGGCGGCCGGCCTCGATCTATATGGGAGATTCCGGGGCGATGTTCATCGGCTTGATGCTCGGAGCCCTGTCGATGATCGGCAAGTACACGGAAGGCCATTCCGTGTCCCTCCTGACTCCGGTCTTGATCCTGGGGATGCCGATTTTCGATACCTTGTTCGTCATGTACATCCGATTCTTGCGCGGATTGCCGGTGTTTCTCGGCAGCCCTGATCACATGGCGATTCGCCTACGTCATTGGGGATTGTCGGTCACGCAAGTCGTGTTAATCAGTTATCTTGGCGCCGCGCTGTTAGGCGGCATCGGTCTCCTCGTCATGGCGGTTCCTCAGGGCCTCGCCGTGATCTTGAGCGCCATCACAGTTTTGTGCCTGGCCGTGGCTGCCGTGGCGTTGACTCGCCTCAATGTGTCAAGCGGGGTTCCGGGATTGAACAGTGAGGGGGCGTCCCGCCCGGCAGAAAGGACCGGCGCGTTATGATCCTGATCGTCGGGGCGGGATTGGCCGGGCTCAGTACGGCCTATCATCTGCGCGGGGTACCCTACAAGATTCTGGAGCGGGAACAGGAGGCCGGTGGCCTGTGTCGCTCATATGTCAAAGACGGCTTCACGTTCGACTACACCGGGCATCTGCTCCACTTCCGCCAAACGGCCATCAAGGCGCTGGTGGAGAGCCTGCTTCCCACTCAATTGCAGCGCCATGCGCGCAAGTCCTATGTCTTCTCGCACGACACCTATACGGAGTATCCGTTCCAAGTGAATACGCACGGCCTTCCTCCCGAGGTCGTGCGAGAATGTTTGTTAGGATTTATTGCCACCCTGTCGGACCCGTCCTCCAAGCCGCAGGTGGAGAATCGATCGTTCAAGGAATGGATCATCGACAGTCTTGGCGAGGGCATTGCGAAACATTTCATGGTGCCCTTCAACGAAAAACTCTGGCAGGTGTCCCTTGATGAGCTCACCTCCGAATGGGTGTCCTGGCTGGTGCCGAAGCCGGATGTGAAAGATGTCGTCAATGGCGCCTTGGGCATCAAGGACAAGGCGTTCGGCTACAACCCATCCTTCCTCTATCCCGCTAGCGGCGGGATCAAGGTCTTGCCGGAGGCGTTTCTCCCGGCGGTCGAGAACCTCTCCTACGATTCCGAGCTCGTGGAGATCGAGACGGGCAGGCGGCGAGCGGTGTTCCGCAGTTCCCAGGGCGAACGAACGGAAGAGTATGAACGGGTTGTCTCGACGATTCCCTTGCCTGAATTGGTACGGCGCTGTGTCGATCTACCGGCGTCGATGCGGGAGATGGCTGCGGCGCTGCGATGGGTGTCCGTCTCTAACGTGAACCTGGCCGTCGCGCGCGAGCGAATTTCCGACAAACATTGGATCTATTTCCCCGAACACCGGTATCCGTTTTATCGCGCGGGATTTCCCATGAACTTTTCCCCTGCCATGGGACGGCCCGGCTGCAGTTCCCTTTATGTCGAAATCTCGCACCGGCCGACGGAGCAGGAGTCGGACGCCGCTCTCATCGAGCGAGTCAGGCTCGGCTTGGAACAGGCCGGTGTGCTGCGTCGCACCGACGACCTCGTCATGGCCGATGTGAAAGATCTCTACTATGCCTATGTGCTCTTCGATCGGCATCGCGGCCGCGCCGTGCAGGCCTTGTTGGCCGAGTTGGAGCGACGCGGCATCTCATCGGTCGGACGGTATGGATTGTGGGAGCACACGTCGATGGAGGATGCGATTGCTCAGGGGCAGCAGGTCGCCGCGCGCTTGCGGATGAGGGCCGCTGCCTGAGCGCGGGAATCCTATGCAGGTAGTCTGTCACGTCATTACGAAACTCGAATTGGGCGGCGCGCAGGAAGTGGCCATGCAGGTCGTGGCGGGTCTGGACCGGAGGCGGTTCCGTCCGGTGCTGATCGCGGGGCCCGGAGGCCTGTTGACCGAAGAGGCGCGTGCGCTCGAGGGAGTCGAGGTTCGCATTGTTCCGTCGCTCCTACGGGAAATTCATCCGCTGAAAGACCTGCGCGCCCTGTGGGCATTAGTCGGCATGTTCCGGCGCCTGCGTCCAAAGATTGTACACACCCATAGTTCAAAAGCTGGTATCCTAGGACGGTTGGCGGCCTGGCTCGCAGGCGTCCCCTGCATCCTGCATACAATTCATGGATACGGTGTGACCCCTGTGCAGCCCTTCTGGCTGAGACGAGCGTTGATCGCGCTCGAATGGACGGTAGGGAGGGTCACCACGCATTGGATTGCGGTGTCCCAAGCGGATCGCCGCCAGGGGATAAAGTGGGGACTCTTTTCCGCGTCGAAGGTGTCGGTGGTGAGGCCAGGCATCGATCCGGCGCCGTTCGCAACCCGCATTGATTCGGCGGAACGTGATCGTCTTCGGGCCATGCTGGGAATCGGTTCTGATCATCTGTTGGTGGGAACGGTCTCGTGTTTGAAACCACAAAAATCTCCCGCAGACTTTGTCCGCGTCGCCGCGCGCGTCTGTCAGCGTATCGCTACGGCGAGATGTGTCTTGGTTGGCGATGGAGCGTTGCGACCGCAGATCGAAGCGTTGTTACGGGCACATGGGCTCCAAGAGCGTGTCACCCTGCTCGGCTGGCGTCGCGATGTCGTGGCCCTGTTGAAGACCTTCGATGTGTTCGTACTGACCTCCCAGTGGGAAGGACTACCCTGCGTGCTTCTGGAGGCCAGAGCCACCCGGATCCCGATTGTGGCCACGCGAGTGGGCGGCACCGCCGAGGCGATCGTTGAGCACGCGCAAGGGACGCTCTACCAGCCCGGAGATGTTCAGGCCATGGCCGACCGAGTCTGTCAAATACTCGAAGACGAACGCTATCGCACGCAGCTTCGGACGAGTTCGGGCGAATTTCCGGAGGAGTTTACGATTCGAGAGACGGTCAAGCAGTACCAGTCTCTGTACACCTATCTCTTGCATGCCATGCGCTCGACCCCGGACGTCGTGCGGCTGCAGACGAATCGATCAGGAGGTTGAACGGGAGGAACGATGAACATTCCGCTGCTTGATCTGAAAGCCCAATACCAATCGATGCGCAGCGAAATTCTGGCTGCGATTGAAGCCACCTGTGACGAGCAGGGTTTTATTCTCGGCCCGCGTGTGGTGGCATTGGAGCAGGCAGTCGCGACGTATGTCGGCAGCGCTCATGCTGTCGGGGTGGCGTCCGGTAGCGATGCGCTTTTGTTAGCCCTGATGGCGCTGGGGGTGAAAGCCGGCGACGAAGTACTCACCGTGCCGTTCACATTCTTCGCGACGGCGGGAGCTATTTCTCGACTGGGAGCCAGGCCGGTGTTCATTGATATCCGTCCGGATAATTTCAACATGGACCCGAGCCTTCTGGAGCGGGCCATGACGGGGCGGACGAAGGCGATTATCCCTGTACACCTCTTCGGTCAATGCGCCGACATGGACTCCATAAACGAGATTGCGCGACGACGCAAGGTCGGCGTGATCGAAGATGCCTGCCAGGCCATCGGTGCCGAGCGGAACGGACGGCGAGCCGGTGTGTTGGGGGATCTGGCCTGCTTCAGCTTCTTCCCTTCGAAGAATCTGGGGGGCTTCGGCGATGCCGGTATGGTGACGACGAACGATCAGGCGTTGGCTGAATCCATCGCCATGTTGCGGGTCCATGGGAGCCGAGTGCGCTACGTGCATGAAGCGATCGGCATCAACAGCCGCCTAGATGCCCTGCAGGCCGCCGTCTTGTTGGTAAAACTAAAGCGATTAGATCAGTGGGCGGCAGGCCGCCGCCGGAATGCCGCGCGTTACGTGCAGTTGTTCGCGGCGGCGAAGTTGCTGGACCGTATCACCTTGCCCGTCCTGGACGCCCACAATTTTCATATCTTCAATCAGTTCACGCTTCGTGTTCAGAAACGTGATGAACTACGGAGTTATCTGAAGGATAACGGAGTGGGGACAGAGGTGTATTATCCGCTGCCCCTGCATTTGCAGAATTGTTATCGAGATTTGGGCTATGTGAAGGGCACGTTTCCGCAGTCGGAACGTGCCGCCGAAGAGGTGCTCTCGATTCCAATCTATGCGGAATTGACGGACGAGCAGCTCCAGTACGTAGTGCAAACCATCGCCGCCTTCTATCGCAAACACTAGCTGGATGCTGCAAATGTCTTCCAGCTTTGCGTTCGACTCCCGTGAATGGTGACGCATCTCTCGTCAGGGAATCACAGCCGCTGTAGCAGCGAGAGACGAACGACGCTTCACGAGTGACGAGCGAAGGTGACGGCCGTTGTACACATCCTGCGGGTGGGCCTCTCGTGATCCCATCCCATCGAGCTCATAGTCTCCAAGAACCCTCCCAATAGTCTTTCATCGGCCTGCCAACATTGCTCGCGCCGGTGGCTCAGGTTTGCCTGTTTGAGTCTCCACCTATCCACGGCCTCTGTGCATTCAACGGTGTTCGGTCGCATGCCGCTTCGGTGGACCTTCTCGGGCTGGCCGATCGCCTGGCCGGTCGTCGAAGCGACGACAAACCGCAATCTAGGTGCCGTTCAACTCTGAACAAAGATGAGGCGATGACGTACACCCAGTCGCGAGGGGGTATTTCCTCGCGACATTGGCTGCATCCCTGCGGACCGTGCGATTCAAGACAGCAGAGCCAGGAGCCGGGGAATAAGGGACCCTCCGCAGCCTTGTATCTGTGCCGTCGCGTGACGCCCCTCGAGGCCTGGCAGCCTCAAGACCCTCTGCTTCGAGTCAGGGCAAGTCAGCAGACTTGTGGAGGAAAATCTCGGCCCATATCCCGCAGTTGACCGCAAGGGCATAGGGATTGCTTTTGTCTAGGGAGGAAAGAGGGAGTCGTCGTCGCAATTATGACAATCCCGTCCTCATTCTTTCTCGGCATGTCCCGCAGCAGCTACTCGATATTGGGAGTGGCACTGGCATTGATTGCCGTGATCGGCGCCATCGATTGGTGGCTGCCGTTGGGTTTGACCATCACGACCTTGTACGTAGTGCCTGTCCTGATCGGCTCCCGCATTCCTCATCCGCGCGTCACGTTTTGGGTGGCGGCCCTGGCCTCTCTGGTGACGATTCTCGACCTCTTTCGCAGTCCGCTGTTTGCGCTGACCTGGGTGGTGGCGATGAATCGGGCCTTTGCCCTCATGGTGATTTGGGTGACGGCGCTGTTGTGCTTGCGCCGGCAGCGCGACGAAGCCGAGTTGTTGCGTATCAACGAAGATATCGAGCAGCAGGTGCAGGAACGTACGGCCGATCTGGCTGCCGCCAATCAGGAACTGGAGGTGCTCCGTGCGGAAGCGGTCTCCGAATTGGTCGCGATCGTCAAATCGTCCGATGACGCGATCGTTGGGATGACCTTGAACGGCATGATCCAAAGTTGGAATCGGGGGGCGGAACGTGTCTACGGGTACCGCGCGGAGGAAGTCATCGGCCGCTCGATCTCTGTGCTCTGTCCCCCCAACCGGCTGGACGAAGTGCCGACTATGCTTGACCGTATTGCTCGTGGCGAGCATGTGCGCAATGTGGAAACCGTCCAGCGTCGGAAGAAGGGGGATCGCATCGATGTGTCGTTGACGATTTCCCCGGTCAAGGATTCGGACGGCTGTGTGATGGGCGCCTCAGCCATCGCGCGCGATGTCACCGAGAAGAAGCGCATTGAAGCGGCCTTGCGGGACAGTGAAGCTCGGTTTCGAATGATGGCCGACACGGCGCCAGTCATGGTGTGGATGGCCGGACCGGATACGCACATTACGTTCGTCAACAAGCGTTGGTTGGAGTTTACCGGGCGTACCCTGCAGGAGGAAATCGGCGACAACTGGTTCACCGGTATTCACCACGCCGAATTGGAACGCTGCCGGAAATCCTATCTGGAGGCGTTCTCATCGGAGCAGCCGTTTTTCTTGGAGTATCGGTTGCGGCGCCACGACGGCGAGTATCGGTGGATCATGGATACGGGGGTGCCGCTCTTTGATGAGGACGGGCGATTCGGCGGCTATATCGGTACGTGCATGGACCTGACTGAACGAAAGGACATGGAAGATCAGCTCCGTCGGATGTTGAAGGAAAAAGAGAGTCTGCTGCGCGAAGTGCACCATCGGGTCAAAAACAATCTGCAAGTCATCTCCAGCCTGCTGAATTTGCAGTCGGCCTCCATCAAGGACCCCGTGGTCAACCAGCTGTTCCGGGAATGCCAGGTGCGTATCACCTCGATCGCGCTGCTCCACGAAACGTTACATCGATCCAACGATCTCTCGCGGATCAAAATGGGTGACTACATCCGCACGCTGACCGGCCACCTGTTTCGCTCCTACGGAGTCGATCCCAATCTCATCATGCTGGAGTTGCACGTCGACGATGTCGACTTCGACATCGACACTGGGCTGACCTGCGGCTTGATCATCGATGAGCTGGTCTCCAATTGTCTGAAACACGCGTTCGTCGACGACCGCGGCGGGAAGGTCCACGTCGATCTGCTGGATCATGTCGACGGCACCTTTACACTCTGTGTGAGCGATGACGGCATCGGCATTCCCAAGGACGGCGTGCTCAACAATCCCGATTCGTTGGGTTTGGAACTCGTCACGCTGTTGGCGGAAAAATTGGACGGCAGCACGGAACTCAGAAGCGGGGCCGGCACGGAGTGGCAGATCCGGTTCCAACAACTGCAATATTCAGAAAGGGTGTGAACGTCATGGAACCAGCCAGCATCTTAATCGTGGAAGACGAGCCTGTCGTCGCGAAAGACATTCAGCTCAGCCTGCAACGACTGGGGTATCGGGTCCCAGCCACCGCCACGTCCGGCGAAGAGGCGATCCGCAAGGCGGGCGATACGCACCCCGATCTGATTTTGATGGATATCGTCTTGAAGGGAAAGATGGACGGAGTCGAAACCGCCCGCCAGATCCAGCGGAAACAGGATGTGCCCGTTATTTACCTCACGGCCTATGCCGACGACCACACGCTGGAGCGGGCGAAGGTCACGTCGCCGGCGGGCTATATGCTCAAGCCCTACCAAGCGAATGAGTTGCGGACGACGATCGAACTGGCGCTCCATCGGGCGCAGCATGATCGCCACATGCGGGAACGTTTACGCTGGATTGCCACCACGGTCCGCTGCATTGGCGACGGCATCGTGACGACAGATCGTGGAGGGCGAGTGACCTACATGAATCCCGCCGCCGAAACCTTCACGGGCTGGAGTCAGGAGGAAGCCGCGGGCATGAGTGTGACTGCCCTCATGGGATTTCAAGAGGAAGGGCCGGTCCAGCAGGTCGATAATCCGGCCCGGCAGGCGATGACCCAGGTGCGCCTCGTCACGATCGACGAAGCGGTCCTCGTCTCGAAACAGGGCGGATGCCGGGCCATTCGCGGCAGCGTGGCGCCGGTCGTCGTCGACGGTGGCACGGTACTCGGTGCCGTGCTGGTCTTTCACGAGATCGCGTCAAGCGGGCATGGGCTCCAACGGCTGGACGAGCGGGACGAGGCCTTGCGGAAGGTAGCGGAACGGCTCGGACCTCCGCAAGGAATCATCAATCTTTGCTCCTGGTGCAAGCGCGTCCCAGACCAGTCCGGCGAGTGGTACGACCTGGCCACGTTCATTGCGGAGCGTTCGGCGATCCAATTTAACGGGGGGCTCTGTCCGGAATGTATGGACCGTTGTTTTCCCTGCGACGGCAAGCACAAGTAGACCATTACGGAGCACGCTACGGTTCACCACATAGCCTCCCATTCATCAGTGGGCTTCCGACCGCATGTGCCCTGGCATGCCTTCGATTGGAAACGTGCCAGAGTCCCGACAGGTGTTTTGGAGAGGCCTCCGTTTTTTTGCACTATCGCGATAATATCTACAGTCCCAAAGGCAAATTGTCCCATCGCCTACTTTCGGCTATCGTGCTCTAATTTCTGAGAAGGCTTCAAGAACGCGCGTGAATAGACTATAGTAATGGTTCACACTCGATACTACTTGTGACAAATCCTAGCCTGACAGTCCAAGACTCACGTCAGTTACGAATTGCGCTCATCGGCGCAGGCCGCCATGCGCAGCACCACGCCCGTGCGATCTTGCGCTGTCCCGCAGTTCAGCTGGTGGCGGTGGCTGATCCGTCTGACGCTGCGCAGGCCGCCATGCGCGACATCGTGCCAGGCATCGGCTGTTTCAAAACGCCGGAGGAGCTCTTCGCGTCCGAACGGCTCAACGTCGTGCATATTATTACCCCGCCTGCCTCCCATGCTCCGCTTGCTCGCATGGCGCTGAAGGCCGGGTGCCACATTTATGTCGAGAAGCCCTTTACCGAGTCGGTGGAGGATGCGCGACAGATCCTGGACGAGGCGAGCGCCAAGGGCCTCCGGGTCTGTGCCGGTCACCAGCTGCTCTATGAACCGCCCACTCGGGTGCTGACCCAGTACTTGCCCGCGATCGGCCGGGTCGTGCATGTCGAAAGTTATTTTTCCTTCCGAACTGTCCGCCATGCGCCGGGCGGCCGCAAGGTACTTCGTGCGGACCATCAGCTGCTCGATATTCTGCCGCATCCGGTCTACCTCCTGCTCCAGGTGTTGGAACAGGCCGGCGAAGGGCGCACCGAGCTGCTGTCGCTGGAGGTGAGTCAAGCGGGAACGGTTCACGCCTTGGTGCGACGCGGTGGAGTGACCGGTACCTTGATCGTGACGCTGGAGGGTCGCCCGGTGGAGAGTTATCTGCGGGTGATCGGGCGGAACGGGTCGTTGTTTGCCGATTACGTCCGGAGTACCACGCAGCGCGCCATTGGCCCCGGCTCGTCCGGCATCGATAAGTTATTTGCGCCTTATCGACAGGCCTGGCAGCTGTTGACTGGCACGACGTCGGCCATGGCCAGCCGCTTTCTCAAGAGCCAGCGGAGTTATCCTGGACTGGCCGAACTCTTTTCCGCCTTCTATGAGTCGGCACGCAGCGGCGGCCCGTCGCCCCTGTCTCCGGAGAGTTTGCTGGAGACCGTGCGCATTTGTGAGCGGGTGGCGCAGGCCCTCAAGGCAGGGGAAGTCAAGGCGTTGGCCGCGGCGGCGCCGAAACCCGTCGATAGCCGGGGCGTGCTGGTGACCGGTGGTACAGGGTTTCTGGGGAAAGAAATCGTGCGCGCACTACTCTTGCGGGGCCGCCCTGTCCGTGTGGTGGCGCGGCGCGAACCTTCTCCATGGGAGCGGATTGCCGGCGCCGAATATGTGGTGGCCGATGTGGCGACGGGAGTCGCGGCACATCTTTTCAAGGGAGTAGATACGGTCATTCATGCGGCGGCAGAAACCGCCGGTGGGTGGCCTGAACATCAGCGTAACTCGTTAGATGCGACGGAGCACATGGTCCGAGGAGCCGCAGCGGCCGGCATCGCGCACTTCGTCCACGTCAGCAGCCTGGCGGTGTTGGCGCAGGGAAACGGTCGGCCGATCGGTGATGACCATCCGTTGGAGCCGGACAGCAAGGGGTCCGGACCCTATGTATGGGGAAAGCTCGAGTCGGAACGGCTCGCGGTGCAGCTGGGGAAGGAACTCGGCCTCTCCGTGAAAGTCATTCGCCCCGGCGCCCTGGTAGACTATCGCGACTTCGACCCGCCAGGGCGTCTGGGAAAACGGTTGGGCAACATCTTCGTGGCTGTCGGCTCGTCGAGCGACCGGCTCGGAGTCGTGGATGTTGGGTTTGCCGGTCGATTTCTCGGCTGGATGACGGACGCCTGGGACAGTGTGCCCACTCCCTTGAATCTGCTCGATCCTGTCTCGCCGACCAAGCGAGAACTTTTGGATCGGCTTCGGCAGGCCAATCCCGACCTGACCGTGGCCTGGCTCCCGAGGATCGTGCTTGGGCCGCTCTCATGGCTGGCGACGTTGGCGCAAAAAGTGCTGCGTCCCGGCAAGCCGGCCATTGACGTGGCCAAAGTCTTCAGCGTGTTACCCTATGACACGTCCGGTATCGCTAAGCTCGCTCCTCAAGTCGATCACCCTGCCGAGAAGCGGTAACCTCTTTTCCCCCACATCGCGAATCTTGCTGGCGACGTTGTGAAAGTGGAGCCTGATTCGTCTCTCGCTTCAACCTGTGATGGAAGAGACGAAGCCATTGAAAAAACAGGCGGGTGTAGGCGGTGGCGAAAAAGATATTCTCCTGGGGTTGATTTGAGACGCCAGAGGAGGTAAGTGTTAGCTATATCCCACGGCGCGAGCCAGTCTGCGAACAGCAACCCTCACCACCGAAAAGTTGATTATCATGAACATTGGTTCGAGCGCGCGTCTTTTCACCATCGGCATGGCCTTTCTGGGTTGCCTCGCGGGTTGTGCGGAGGATCAGCGCTGGCGTTCGGCTATGCAGGAAGGCAATAGTGCCCTGCGCTCCGGCGACTACACGCATGCTGAGGAATCGTTTGTGGCCGCTCGCAAGGAAGCGGAAGCCCTCGATCCACACGGCAAACGCCTGGCCGAGACGCTGAGCCAACTGGGCGAAGTGAATCGGGAGTTGGGCCGGTATCCGCGAGCCGAGTCGCTTTTTCAGGAGGCCCTGGCAATCAGGGAACGTGTCTACGGACCGGCCCATGCCGAGACGGCAGCAAGCCTGACGGATTTGGGCGAACTCTATCGGCTGCAAGGGCTCTACGCGCAGTCGGAAGCACTCCATCAACGGGCCAGGGAAATTCGCGAGAAGGTCTATGGCGCGGACCACAGCAAGACTGCAGAGAGTCTGAACAATATCGCCGTCGTGTATCAGGATCAACGGCGATTTGCCGACGCCGAACCCCTGCTGCAACGGGCGCTCGCGATTCTCGAGAAGCAGCTGGGGCCGGAACATAGCCTCACGGCCATTACACGCGACAATTTGGCGAAAATCTACCAGGCGCAGGGGCAACATGCTCGCGCCATGCCGCTCTACCAACGGGCACTGACGATCCATGAAAAGGCCTTCGGCCCCAACCATCCGATCGTGGCCAGGACTCTCGAAAATCTTGGAGACACCTATAGGGCGCAGAATCAATACCCCCAGGCTGAGGTGCTCTATCAACGCGCCGTCAGTATCTTCAGGAAATCCCTTGGGAACGACCATGTGGATACGGCTGAGGCGATGAGCCGCTTAGGGCAACTCTACGAATTGCAGGGACTCTATTCGCAGGCGGAGCCGCTGTTCCAGCAGGCGATTGCCATCCGAGAGAAGCAACAGGGGGCGGAGAATCCTCAGGTGGCCGGTGAGCTCAAGAATCTGGCCGGGCTGTATCAATCGCAGAACCGGTTGGAGCAGTCTGAAGACCTCTATAAGCAGGCGCTGGGTATCTACGAGCAGGCGGTCGGGTATGATCGTGAAGCCTATGCCAAAACGTTGAAGAGTTATGCCTCTCTGTTGAGAAGGAAGCAGCGATCCGGCGAGGCCGAACGACTGGAGGAGCGAGCCAAGAGCGTGTTGAAGCGGTTGTCGTTGGAGAACCAGAGCCAGGGCAAAACTGCTGCGGACATTCCTTCGGCCCCCTGAGCCTGATGGCTTGTGTCTCATTTCCACCCTACTGGTCCACAGACTTTCTTTTCCTTTCTTGAACAAATCCCTCGATACCGTTTGTTCCGACGCCTCCAGCCCACGTGGCCATCAAGCCACGAATCAAGTGGCCGCTCTGTTCCATGCGACATCTTGCGAAGTGCCTTCTTGAGACCGAGCACGCAATCTCCTACACTGTGCCGCCATACCGGCTGTTTTGATCCACTCAGGGGGACCCCTATGAATCGAATGGTGATTGTGATTCTCGCCTTGACCATCGTGGCAACCGGGGCTTGTGTGAGCAAGCCTCCCAAGAAACAATTTCAGCGTCTGGCGGGGGAATTTGTCTCACCGGTCCATATCACGAAGCCGGTCGATCAACAGAGCGCGGTCATCGGCATTACTGTTAAGAGCCCAACGTGGGTGCCCAATACGGAAGATCGGGTGTATCTGGTGAAGGTCGAGAATGAGCGCGACGTCTTTGACGGTACGACCCTCATTCCGACGAGTATCATGGCCCCACCTCCCGGCGGCGGGGGAGGCGGCACGGTCTATGTACAGAACGTACCACCTGGGCGCTATGCCGCCGTCGCCTTTACCACATCAGAAAAAGGATTCGGCAAGGTGCGGGAGGTGACGCTGTTTCTGCTGCCGAAGGCCATGGTGAAACAGACCGACACGACGGTCACTGCAGGGGGCATCAGTTTCATGGGGGAGTACGAGATGGGACCCTCCACGATGGTGATACAAGAGAAGGCCGCCGACGATGTGCAAACGCACTACTTCGAGGTGTTCTGGGGCAAGCCGCTGGCCCAAGTTGTTGCCGACTTCCAGGTTCTCGGCACGCCGGCCTATTTTGCGGTCCACTCCGTTACCCTGACGAAAGCAAGCCGGGATGCCAATGCCCAAGAGCATTTTCTTGCCTCCGCCAAGCGTGATCTCGAGCCAAGTTGGACGCCCGTGATCGAACGGCGCCGAACGACGGCAAAGTAACGCGCTGTTCTACAGCTCGCCTGATACACAACCACCGCCCGGCTGGTTAGGTAAGCGCGCGCGGCTCCACGCATCAGGCCCGTGCTCTTCTGTTAACCGACAGTTAACCCTCTCCACAATCGCTTGTTACCTCGGACCTGTAGCCTGGTGTCATAAGATCACCATAAAACAGGAGGGTACCATGAGCCTTGTACATCAAGGGTATCCGATTTTTCGGTCCCGCCCGCGCCGTCCTGAAGTCTCTTCTCTTCGCCGTGAACTGCTGAGCGCCCGAAGCGAATTGTTGCGGCAAGCCTCTATCTGGCCTTCTCCGCACATTGCGCGCGAGAAGTCAGAGGGTGTCCTCGACCTGGCGTACTCCTCTCAACAATGGGCCTTCGGCGATTTGATCGTACAGCAAGCCTCCGCCAAACTTCGGCGAGTCGAACGCGCCTTGGATCACATGCGCGACGCCTCTTACGGAGTCTGTTGCGAATGTAGGAACGATATCCCGTTATCACGACTTAGGCTCCAGCCTCAGGCTGTGCTCTGCACGGTCTGCATTGAGGAACGCCTCGAACATCTGTCTGCCGATGCGCTATAGTCAGGGCCGCTGTGCGCTCTTGGAAGAGGAGGCCAGGAGATTGAAGAGGTGATGAACCGGCGCGGATGCGGACTGACTCTAGCCGGCGCACGGTGGAGAATACGCCTTCCAACTCTCCGAGGTCCTGCGCGCATAATCTGCAGGTGACGTGTCAGGTGGTGCGGAGCCCATTGTAGATCCTGCCCCGTAATCTATCCGCCGATTTCCCGTCTAGTTACCTCACGGGGTGTCAGGTGGCCGATCAGACCATAGGGTCATGGTTCATCTTTCACCACGCGCTCAATCCAGGTCTGCTGTGGTGCCATTTCGGTCGAGCTTGTCGTGAGGGGCTCGGGTGGGGAGGGCACGCGTCTTCGCATGGCACAGGCTCGGGAAAAAAGAGTCTGTTCCTCTCCGGCTCAGGAGAGGGGAACAGACCGGGAGAGAGGTGCGGAGAGGTGGCGCAGCTCAACTCCCAATTCGCACCTGTGCTCGCTGCCGCCTCACGGTGCGGGCAGTGTCGCCATGGCTTCACGCACCACCCTGCAGGAGGGTACGTTGTTCACACTCTCCTTGACAGGCGACGCAAAGTATCGCGTCCGGCTGCGCGCGGAAGCGAGGCAAGGGGATGTCAGTACGGCAGCGGTGGCAGGTGCCGTAGGAGGAGTCGAGCATGTGATTCAAAGCACGTTCGACCTGCCGAAGCTGGATGTAGGCCCGTTGTTGAATGAGATCGTCGAGCACGCATAGCCGCTCGCAGGAGGCCAGGTCGAGGATGTCGGTTGGAGTCTCCTGCACCATGTGCGAAGGAGTCCGGGACGCCATTTGTAGCAACAGCATACGGCGAGTGCGGAGCAATTGCCGGCGAATGGATGTGAATGCCTGGGGACGTGGACGGGACCGGACGACCTGCGCGACGCTCATGACGACCCCTCTCATCAGGGCGGTAAAAATCGTTGGAGCTCTAGAGTACAGGTCTGAAGCGACAAGAAGATAATCGCCAAGTTAAGGCGTGGTTAACAATGGTCTGGAGAGAGAGGCGCCCGGGTCTGCCTAGGATCGGCCTGTTACGAAACGAGTTTATTCATCAACCATTGTTGGGAAGAACGAGCGGTTCGACGGCCAGGGGTCTGACGTCGGTATGTACCGTCTCGATGTAAAATCCAGGCGTGGGTGTTGTCTTCGAGGTAGGGACAGAGGCCTTCATCGATGACCCGTTGCCGCAAGGTTTTATCCAGCACCGGAAAGGCAACTTCGATGCGTCGGAAAAAATTGCGATCCATCCAATCGGCGCTCGAAAGAAACACCCTGTCGTCGCCGTCGTTGAGAAAATAGAAAATCCGACTGTGTTCGAGGAACTGTCCGATGATCGAACGCACACGAATATGTTCTGAAAGCCCCGCGATGCCGGGCCTCAAGGCGCAGGGGCCGCGGACGATCAGGTCGATCTTCACGCCGGCCTGGGAGGCTTTGTAGAGAGCCCGAATAATCTGCGGTTCTAGGAGCGCATTCATCTTGGCGATGATGTGAGCCGGGCGACCCTGCTTGGCACGGTCGGTTTCGCGGCCGATCCATTTCAGCAATGTGGGATGCAAGGTGAATGGCGACTGGAGCAGATGTTTGAGCCGCCCTGGCCGTCCCAGCGAGGTCAACTGTTGAAACACTCTCCGGACGTCACGCCCGATGGCCGCATCGCATGTGAGCAGGCCAAAATCGGTATACAGGCGGGCGTTACGGGCGTGATAGTTGCCGGTGCCGAGATGGGTATAGTGCCGGAGAAGCCGGCCTTCCCGTCGGAGCACCAGACTCATTTTGGCATGCGTCTTGTGCCCCACCACGCCATACACCACATGGGCGCCCGCTTCCTCCAAATCGTGAGCCAGTTCGATGTTGGCTTCTTCGTCGAAACGAGCCCGAAGTTCGATCACGACCGTGACTTCCTTCCCGCCGCGCGCGGCATCCACGAGGGATTGCACGATCGCTGAATCCGCGCCTGTTCGATACAGCGTCTGCTTGATGGTGAGGACGTGCGGGTCCGTGGCTGCCTGGCGAAGGAATTCCGTCACCGGAGCGAAGGACTGGTAGGGATGATGTAACAGGATATCGCCCTGCCGGATGGCATCGAACCAGTCTTCGCTCGGTATGGGGGTTGTGGGAATGCTTGGAGTAAAGGGCTGGAACTTGAGGTCGGGACGTTCGACGAGGTCGGGCACCGTCATCAGTCGATGCAGATTGACCGGTCCATGGCATTGATACACGTCGTGCGAATCGAGATGGAATTGTTCCCGGAGGAAATACACCATGTCGGGAGGGCAGTTGTCCGCCACCTCGAGGCGGACCGCATCACCGAATCGCCTGTCCGGCAGTTGGCCTTCGAGGGCCCGTCGAAGGTCGTCGACGTCTTCCTCGTCCACGAAGAGATTGCTGTTCCGCGTAACACGAAACTGGTAACAGCCGGTCACGTGCATGCCGGGAAAGAGCTGATGGACAAAGGCATGGATGACCGACGACAGGAAGGCGAAATCGTGCGGCCAGGTGCTGGTTCGAGCGGGGAGCCGGATCACACGCGGGAGCGAACGCGGGACTTGCACGATGGCGGTGCCATTCGGGCGGCCGAAGGCATCAGTACCTTCCAGCGTGACCAAAAAGTTGAGACTCTTGTTGAGCAGCTTCGGAAAGGGATGCGCGGGGTCCAACCCAACCGGACTCAGGAGCGGGAGCAATTCCCGTGAAAAGAACCGGCGCATCCAGCGAATGTGCGACGGCATCCATTCCGCTCGCTTGAGAAACCGAATACGCTGGTCCGCCAGCTGCGGGATGAGCGAGTGATTCAGGACGGTGTATTGCTCCTGAACGAGCTGGTGGGTGAGCGTGGCGATGCGGGTTAACAGTTCGGCCGGTGTCAGGCCGTCTGCGCCCGGCTGTTCGATTCCGTGGGTGACCTGTTCTTTCAGACCGGCGACACGGACTTCGAAGAACTCGTCGAGATTGGAACTCACGATGCAAAGGAACTTCAATCGTTCCAGCAGAGGGACCTTCTGGTCTTTGGCTAGGTCAAGCACCCGACGATTGAACTCCAGGAGGCTTAACTCACGATTCAAAAACCATTCTGGCCGAGAGAGGTCACTCGTGGTTGGCCGTTGCACAGCCACGTTCGGAGTCGACGTGTGAAGTTGATGGTTTGGAGCTGTGTGCCGCGAAGACATAACCAAAGGATCAGCAGTCTACCTCAGCCGCATGAGGCAACGGATCAAGAAACGGTTAACTTTTTACGCGATACCGCCTGGGTGGCTGCGATGGCGGCGATTTTCACAACGCGCACCCGATGCGGCCGGTGGAAACCACGAAGTTATCCATGTAGCGCTGTTGCACCTGGGTGAAGGGCACCGAGGTCCAATACTGTTCGAGGTACACGGCGTTGATGCCGTAGTCACTGTAGGCGCCGATCCAATTCAACCCGGTTCGTTGAGCCTCCGGCTGGTCGTCGATCCAATACTCGAACAGGCCGTCGGCGGCTTCGCGACTATTCAGCTTCATGTGGACTTCAATGCAGAACCACTTGCCGACGTTGATCGGGCTGAACAACGGGGTCCTGCCGCCGGCCGCTCCGATCCATCGCAAGCGTGGAAAGTCGTTGTAGGTGGTCGTGCGTAAGGTGCCGAGTTCATCGGTCCCGGAGGCCGGGTCGAGATACAGCCGTTCGGGATCTGAACCAGGAAGGCCCCCGCTCCAGAGATGGCCGATTGCGGCCTGCGCAAATCGGTCGCTGGAAAGGATGGTGGCTCTGGTCAGCTTGTCGGCCCCGCCGCCGGTCCAACCAGGTTGGAGGCGTAGATCGAAACGCCAATAGATGTCGCGGTACCGCGCGGTTCCGGTATCGACTGGTTTGATATAGGCGCTCGGGGTCTTGCCGAACGCGAGGTGAAGGAATCCTCCATGCGGATCGCCGGGAAGGTATTCCGCGCGCATGCCTGCCGAATGGTCAACGCCCACTCCGGTCTCGCGGACAAACCGGCCATGGCGCTGGTCGTATTCGAAATAGGTCTGGAGCCGATCGACCTCAAAATCGTCGCACCAGAGCCAGTCCGGGTGACGGCTCTGCCAGTTCGCGCAGGCCGCCTCCGATGTTCCCGCAGCGGCCGTCCGCCGACCTTCGTGATCGAATGACGCGATGACGAGCATCGCCGCCGCGAGGCCGCATCGCAGCAGGATCGTCATGACTAGTTCGTCACCGCGCCTTCCGATGCGGAGGAGACGTGGCGGGCATATTTCCCCATCACCCCCGAAAGGTACCGGGGAGCGGGGTACTTCACTTTTTTCAGCCGCGAGGTCAGTTCTTTCTGAGTCAGTTGGACATCCAGTCGCCGCTTCGCAATGTCGAAGGTGATGATGTCGCCGTTCTTCACCGCGCCAATCGGACCGCCCTTGACGGCTTCCGGCGCCACATGTCCTGCCATCAAACCGTGCGTCGCTCCGGAAAACCTTCCGTCGGTAAGCAACGCGACAGAATCGCCGAGTCCCGCGCCGACGATGGCGGCCGTCACGCCCAGCATTTCTCGCATGCCCGGGCCGCCCGACGGTCCCTCGTAACGAATGACGACCACATCCCCAGCTTTGATCTTCCCGGCCTGTACGGCTGCGAAGGCATCTTCTTCACGATCGTAGACCCTGGCCGGACCACTGAAGGTCATGATGGAATGGCCAGCGACTTTGACCACGCACCCCTCCGGTGCCAAGTTGCCCTTAAGAATGACCAGGCCTCCCGTCGGCTTGATCGGCTTCGACAAAGGACGCAACACCTGCTGATCCGGCTTTTCTTGGGCGGCCTTGGCTTCTTCACCGATGGTGCGCCCCGTGACGGTGATTTGATCCGGATGCAGGATTTTGGCATCCAGCAAGCGTTTGGCCACGAGTGTGGTTCCGCCAGCCGCATAGAGGTCCGCAGCGGTGAAGCGGCCGCCCGGCTTCAGGTCGGCCAGTAACGGCACCTTCCTGTTGATCTTGTCGAAATCGTCGATGGTCAGTCGCACGCCCATTTCGCGCGCCACAGCCAGCAGGTGTAGCACCGCATTGGTCGATCCGCCGGTCGTCGCCACAGCGGCGATCGCATTTTCAATCGAGCGGCGCGTGATGATTTGTTTGGGGCGAATGTCTTTTTTGAGCAGGTCCATGACCAATTTGCCGCACTCGAAGGCCACGTCGTCTTTCTTCTGGTCCATGGCCGGCACGCCGTTCCGTCCCATCGGCGAGATCCCGAGGAATTCAAACGCGATGGCCATGGTATTGGCGGTGAACTGGCCGCCACAGGCGCCGGGGCCCGGGCAGGCATGGTCTTCCAGATCCTTCAATTCGGCATTTGTCATGGTACCGGCGGCATGTTTGCCCACCGCTTCGAAGACGTCTTGAATCGTGACGTCGTGCCCTTGGAATTGTCCCGGCATGATGGACCCGCCGTAGATCATGAGCGATGGAATGTTGAGGCGGCAGAGCGCCATGACGGTACCGGGAATGGTCTTATCGCATCCCGACAGCGCCACGACTCCGTCGAACAGGTGCCCCCGAGCGACCAGCTCGATGGAGTCTGCAATGACCTCCCGACTGATCAGCGACGCCTTCATGCCCTCTGTGCCCATGGAAATGCCATCGGACACTGCGATGGTGTTGTACTCGATCGGGGTGCCGCCGGCCGCCCGGATACCAGCCTTCACCCGTTCGGACAAGCGGCGGAGGTGGTAATTGCAGGGCATCACTTCAATCCACGTATTGGCGACGCCGATCAACGGGCGCTCAAGGTCGGCATCCGTGAAGCCAACCGCCTTCAGCATGGCGCGGGCGGGGGCGCGGCCTGGCCCGTCGAGTAAGTTGTGGCTCTTGTGTCTGGGGTCGATCGTCATGGAAACTCCTTCATCTACGGGACTGCAGTCTACCGTTCAGCACACCGCTATCTGGTGGGTCGCAAACTTTCGCACAGATGAGCGTGAAGGGTCAATCTGTCGGGGATGAGATTGCCTGGGGCACATACGAGAGACGTACCCGGAGATGCGGGACGAGCGGATGAACGGGAATGGCAAGCGCGAGGGCGGCCGGGCGACATGCGAGGATGCGGCCCGGCCTCGTCTACTCAGTGTTTCGCTTTCTTGTCGTGCTTTTCGTGTTTGGCTTCCGTATCGATGATAGTTCCCGTTGCGGCATCGATATGGACTTCCGTGACCTTGCCGTCGGCTCCCAGCACTTCAACTTCCCAGACCGTCTTGTCGTGCTTTTTTTCGAGCTCTGCCTCGACCACGGTGCCGGGCACCTTCTCTGAGGCCGTCTTGATGGCCTGGTCGATGGTCACCTTGGCGTCCTTCACCAACTCTGCGACATGGCCTTCTTCCTCCTTGCCCTTTTTGCCCTTATCGCTCCAGGCAGGGGTACTCGTGAAACAGAGCGCACCGACTATCAGTGCCGGTAATGCGAGATGCTTGATCATCATGACCTCCGATCGTATGCGGAGCAAGGGTTATTGGGGTTTGGCTTGGCCGTGCGGGTTGGCCCCGGGGGCATTGCCACCATGCGGATTCTTTCCATAGGGGGCGTCCTGGCCCTTCGCTTTATGCTGTTGCATCATCTTGTCGTGCTCAGCCTGTTGTTTCGCGCGCTGTTCCGGCGTCAGGAGCGCCATGGCATCCCGTCTCGTCTTGATCGACAGGAGCCGGAGCCCAACTTGCACATCCGCGCTCTGCTTGAGCTTGGTTTCGACGGCTCCGACATCCGATTTCTCGTCCTCTGTCAGCGCTTTCAGTTCCCGTTCGGCGATCTGGATATCAGCTTCCATTTTGATGCGGTTCTTATCAAGATTGAGTTGCATGTCCTTGAGTTTGGTCACTTGCTCGGCGCTCAACCCGATTTCTTTTTCATGTTTCAGGAGGTGACGGATGAGGTGGCCTGCGCCTCCATGCATCATCATTTCCATCATCGCCGCGCCCATGCCGTGCCGGCCCTTCTCATAACTGCCGCCATGCCCGCCGTATCCGCCTTCGGGATTCGCCCAGCCGGGGGAGACCGTCAGTGCGCAGGCGATAGCCGAAGCGGTGGCAAGTGTGAACAGTTTCGTCGTCATTCGTTCCTCCTTGGGTTAGGTCGATTAGTGTCCGGTCAGCCCGCGTAACAGCCCTTGGTCACCAGTGAGAGCATTCACCATAAATTGAACGGCCAGCGCGGCGAGCAACAAGCCCATCAGCCGCGAGATGATTTTCTCCGCGATGGGATTGAGCCACTTCGCGCCACTTGCGCCGATCGCTAATATAATGTAACTCGCCAACCCGACGAGTACAAGGCATCCCAACAGGACGGTGTGCAACATCAAGTTCGTGGCCTGCGTTTCCAGCAGGATCACCGTCGAGATCGCGGCTGGTCCCGCCAGCATGGGGACGGCGAGCGGCGCAATGGCGATGTCGTCTTTGCTGGTTCCGGCGGCGGTTTCCGCAGCGGTTTCCTGCACCGTGGACCGTTGCGCGCGTAACATGTCCAATGCCACCAACAGCAAGATCAGTCCGCCCGCAATCTGAACCGCCGGCAGCGTAATGCCCAATAATTTAAAGATCGTCTGTCCGAACAAGGCGAAGCCGGTCAAGATCCCGACGGCGACAAAACAAGCCATGCGAGCGGTTCGCAACCGTTGCGCCACGGAGTCCCGCGGGGTCATGGCGAGGAAGGCCGGGACGACGGCGATGGGATCGACGATCACGAAGAGCGAACTGAATGCAAAGAGCGCGTATTCGACGACAGTCATGGGAGAGGTCGGCCCCGGTGCAATGCTGGTCAGGATGAATTGCGACGTGACGCGACCAGGAGTTCAGCTCGCGGATCGCTGTGACGAACACGGCCCAGTTGTTCATAAAGCGCCCGCTCTTCGTTGGAAAGCGTGGTAGGCATGACGATCTTTAACTTCAGAAACAAATCCCCCTGGTCACCGGTGGCGGTCGGAAGTCCCTTGCCCTTCAGCCGAAGCTTGCTGTCCGCCTTGCTGCCGGGGGGAATTTTCACCTTCACCGGTTCCGTCAAGGTGGGGGCCATGACCTCTGCGCCGAGTGCGGCTTCCCACGGCCATACCGGTAGCGTGACCTGCACGTCGGACCCCTTCTGCCGGAAGAGGCCGCTGGATTCGATATGGACACGCAGGTAGAGATCGCCCGGTTTGCCTCCATTCACTCCCGGTTGCCCCTTGCCCGTAATGCGAACGCGGGTATCGTGCTGGACCCCTGCCGGAATACGCACTTCGATGGTGCGTTTTTCGGCCTGCGTGCCGGCGCCGCCACACACCACGCAGGGGCGGCCTCGCACGATCGCGCTGCCGCCGCAGGCTTTGCAGGCGACGCGTTCCGTGAGATCGATACGCCGGGTGACGCCGCTCAGGACATCGCGGACAGTGAGGGTGACGTCGGTTTCCAGGTCTTCTCCATCGACGGCAAAGCCTGGGGAAGCGCCACCACGGCTCCGGCCTCCGAAGAAGGTCTCGAATATATCGCCGAAATCGCCGCTGAATCCGCCGGCTGCGCCGCCGCGTCCCGCTTGGGGACCGGCCTGTTGACGCGCTTTTTCATAGGCCTCGGCCTGTTCCCAGTTCTGGCCGTATTGGTCGTATTTTTTCCGCTTGTCGGGATCCGACAATACCTCGTGCGCTTCGTTCAGTTCCTTGAACTTCTTCTCCATCTCCGTTTTCTTCCCGCCGGTATGGAGATCGGGATGGAATTCGCGGGCGCGGCGGCGGAACGCCTTCTTGATGTCGTCGGCAGAGGCGCTGCGCGGGATGCCGAGGATGTCGTAATAACCGCGTTGTGCTGGAGCCATGAGTAGAGGTCCGTGGAGAAATTATTCGATACGCGCAGGCAAAGAGCGCAATCGTTTCAGGAGCTTACGAGGTCTCCCACTGCATTGCAAGCGAACTTGCGGTTTTTCTCCGCCTCCGTCGCGCTCGCTACTAGAGAGATAAGAAAGACGAGGCCGCAGTCAAGTGGGAGTGGTAGTGGGTGGATCAATAGGCCCTGCTAGAATGCGTCGGTGAGCGGGCTAATCGGCAGGCGTGCCTTCACATGCGGTGGGGTGGATTGATTCAACTAAAACTGTTCAACTCCTTCTCTCTGACTTAGTGTGTGATTGTAAGACCTGACCCCGGCTGTCATTCTGCTAAGCTGACGGCCTGGCGGAGCGAGTGGCCGGTGGTGCCACCGCGAGAGTGGGTGGCGCAGGTTCATCGCCCGCAGTCACGGTCAGAACTTGAGTCGCTGCGGCTAAGTGTGCAGCGAGGGCGGCCGTTCGGCGAGGAGGTTTGGGTGCGGCGGATGGCAAAACGGTTCGACATGGAGTCGACGTTGCGGGCACGCGGGTGCCCCAAAGGCTCGTGAGATAAGACTCCCGACCCCTTTTCTTTCCCAGTTTAGCAACCTGGCAAACAGCCGCCTTTTTCGGCAGCCATATTGGAGCCGGTGCACTCGTAGGAGCAGGCAACGGGGCCACGGTCGGCTATGCGGGTGGTGCGGGTAATGTGGATACAATTCTATCTGGTACAGCACGTGGAGCCGTGGTTGGGGCCGCTGTTGCTACTATACTGGCGGGAATCGATTATGCTGGTGGCTTTGCAATTGACAAAATCTCTGTAAAGCTTCCGGATTTTGGAAGTCCACCAAACCCGGAGGTGAATCATGTAATAGATCTGGCTAAGGTATTCGGCGGACTATCTGCCAAGACCGTTCAAGCATTGAGCGAATCCCCTTTAATCTCTGGACTAGCGGTTTCAGGAGCTTCTGGTGGGGACGTCTTGACGGGTGGCGTTCTTTCCAATTATGCATTGGGTGAATTGGGTAAGAAGGGAGGACACTGCACGTATGGCAGTGATGGTGTTGAGTGCGGACTTGGATCTAAGGCAAAATGATATGTTTTCTCTGTTCTACTAATAGCAGGCCCGATCCCCGCAATTCTGCCCCGTGACCTCAATGCTTGGTTTCGCGGGAGAGCCGGTCTCATAGAGGCTTA
>JAHFEW010000121.1 GCA_023248215.1 Nitrospira sp. | reverse complement strand
TATTGTCCTTGATCTGTTCCAGCCAGTGAGCTAACCAGCCGCTCACCCGCGCCATCGCGAAAATGGTCGGGAAAAAGTCTTCATCGAGGCCCATCGTTTTGTAGAGCACGCCTGAGTAGAAATCCACGTTGGCATGGATCCCTTTGCCGCCCAGCAATTCTTCTCCCACCCGCTCGACCTTTTCGGCTAGTGCGTAGAGTGGCGAACGCCCCTGTTGCGCAAAGAGCTGCCGGGCCAACTGTTGGAGTATGATGGCTCTCGGATCTTTGACCTTGTAGATGCGATGGCCGAATCCCATGAGCTTCTGCTTCACGGCGAGCCTCTTCTTGAGGTAGGGCCGGACATGCTCCACCGATCCGATCTCCTCCAACATCGCGACGGTCTCCTGGGTCGCTCCGCCGTGGAGCGGTCCTTTCAGGGTCCCGATCGCCGAGGAGACGACCGTATAGGGATCGGCCAGTGTGGAGGCGGTCACTAGGCCGCTAAAGGTGGAGGCATTCATCGTGTGCTCGGCGTGGAGGATGAGGCAGGTGTCCAGTACCTTCGCGACCAACGGGTCCGACACTGTCTCCGTCAGCATGTATAGAAAGTTGCTGGTATGATCCAAGTCATCACGGGGCTGAATCGGCTCGTCACCCCGCCGGAGCCGGTAGTACGCGGCCACGATCGTGGGGACCTTCGCGATCAGTCGGATGGTCGACCAGTATTGCACCTGGCGATCTACCACGTGTCTGGCCGGATAGAACATCCCGAGGGCTGCGACGACGGCTTGCAAGGCATCCATGGGATGCCCGTGCTCGGGGAGACATTTGATCAGATCACTGATCTGATACTTGATGCGCCGGTGGTGGGTGATATCGGCTGTGAACCGGTCTAGTTCGGTCTGGGCCGGCAGTTGACCGTTGAGCAGCAGGTAGGTGGACTCCAGAAAGGAACTGTGTTCGGCCAGCTCCTCAATCCTGATTCCTCGGTACTCCAGCAGGCCGGTCTGACCGTCCACGAAACTGATCGAGGACTTAGCTGCCGGAACGCCAGCCAGACCGGGAGAGAATTCCTGCGGAGTGGAGCCTTTCACCACAGCGTCACCTCATTCGACAAACCGTACCTTCTGCTGCCTGTATGACACCTCGCCGGCTGAATCGTGCCTCGAGCATCATGAGCTTGGCTACCCACCCAGTTTCATAGGCGCCTGATGGAACTCCGCCACGATTGGGTGTACCAAGTTTGCAAAGTCCTGGTACCGCAGCTTCACCGCCCCGTCGTACATTCCGGCTTTGAAGACGATCTGTTCATCTTCAGTGAGCGACTGGTCGACGAAGACATCCATACCGTACAGATTTCCGAAAGGCGGCATCGTCCCGATCTGGCAATCGGGAAACAGCCCTATGAACTCATCTTCGGTGGCCAATCGCACTCGGAGTGCCCCCAGCTCCTCCGTGAGTCGCCGAAAGTCAATCCTCCAGTTGGACGGGAGCACAACCATGACAAACCGACCGTCAGCTTTCACCATGACCACTTTGGCGAACATCTTTCCTGACACATGCAGCGTGTGGGCGATCTCCGGCGCGGTATAGGCCGCCTCGTGACCCAGCACCTCATAGTGAACGTGATGACTATCGAGATACTCCTGGAGCCTTCGTAAGAATGTCATGGCGACCTCCTTGCCGCATGGCGGGAGGACCTCGCGAGAATAGCTGATAGTTGGAGCCTATGGCTCAGAGCTTCGGACCCGAACCATCAGCCATTT
Source organism: Nitrospira sp. (assembly GCA_023248215.1). Lineage (GTDB taxonomy): Bacteria > Nitrospirota > Nitrospiria > Nitrospirales > Nitrospiraceae > Nitrospira_A. Next base: position 8,301 of record JAHFEW010000121.1, on the reverse strand, counting down.
GCCACAAGCCATTAGCTCTGGATCTTACACCTGTGCTCTTTGCCATTCGCTATCAGCTCTCTGTTACGGCCAGTAATTGGCCGTGGCTCTCACATACCCGAAGACGACATCCCGTCGAGCCACCACGCCAACGAGGGCTTTGCCCTTCAGGACCGGCACTCGGAGCAGGTGCCGCTCTTGAAGCAGATGGACACCTCCTTGACCGGCATCTCCTCGGTGATGGTGACGACATCGCGCGTCATGATGTCCGTCGCTGCCAGTTGAGCGAGGTCTTTGCCCCCATCCATCACCCGCAACAGATCGAATTCACTGACCAGGCCGACAAGCGTACGATCTTCTTCCACGACAGGGAGGCTCCCAACGTTCCGCTCAGCCAAGATGTCGGCGATGGCGGATCCCTTCGCCTGCGGGCTGACAGTGAAGACCGCGTCCTCCATCACTTGCCGGACGGTCAAGGTCTGTGGATCACGGGTCCTTGTGAAATACGCTGCCTTTCTCATCACGCCTCCTTTCCCCGGCCCCCTTCTGCTGCTTTTGTGTCCTGACCTCCCGTCCACCCTACGATACCCACTGATGGAGGCAAGAGCAGTGCCGATCCCTCAAAACAGTGAGAAGAAAGAAACGCGCTGGATTCAGCCTGACTTCTGTGACAAAAGAAAGAGTTGCGAAGATGAGATCGCTTTCTGCTGTCGCAGAAACGGGCAGGAGGCCGGATGGAGTTGCCCTACAATGCTACGAAAAACCGCTGACTGACAGAAGCCGCGGCCAGCATTTCTCACTCAAGAATAAAAAACCAAGATTGCTTCGCCCCTCCCCTTCTGCGCTGCACAGTTCTATGAAGCCGACTGCTGCCTTTCGTTCATTCCTCCCAGAAGAACTTTTCCCAGTTCACGGTTTTGTCCCACCACTGCTTGTGCCGCTTGACGTCATGCAGGGCCGGCGGTGTGACCTCATAGCAGAAATCCCAAATCGCATCGGCAGCCTTGGCGCTAATGGCTCCCTCGCGGGCCTCCAGCATATCCATGAAGCGATTCATCGCCAGGTACGTTCCCTTCCAGTCGCCGCGATCGTAGAGGCTGCGCACGAGTGCGATTTGGCCGACATAGGGATCGAACGATCCCGGCTCGCCTTTGGCCGAGGCCATCCCTTCTTGCACGATGACGAACCCGGTCAATTGCTCCTCCCAGCCTTCGGACCCGGTGTACATGGCGATCGCTGCCCAGGGGATCAACACTGCGAAGAGCATGCACAGGAGTATGAATATCGCCTTTCGTGAGATGATGGCCGGTGTCATGGCTCATCCCTCCTCTCTGTTCTCACTTCCTACATACCGGCTGTTTTTCAGATCACCCTCATTCCCTGATCATCAACCATCCCCTTGGGTTCCCGTCCCACACCGGATTCTCCATTCCATCAGGATGCGCTCACGACCCTCTACGGAACCGTCCGGATGGTCCCGCCGAGATGGACCATGCGAATCGTCCCGCCGGAATCAGCGTCCCCTCTATGCAGCGGGCAGAAAAAACGAAACGTTTCGACCGCGCCTCGTTCCTGACTCCCTTGCCATTGCGCGATGCTCACCACGGTTCGGACGCTGTCCTCGGGGGCCACCGTCACCCTCAACGGCCTGGCAGAAATTTCGCCGTTCTCACCGACAACCTGTTCGTACAGTCCCTCCACCAAGAACACATGTGTGCGAGCTGTGGGATTCGCGAGGAGGAACGTCAATCCTCCCGTAAGGTCCGTCCCCGTGTGGATCACGACCTCGCCGGGGAGCCATGCTGCCGAGCTGTCGGGTAAATCCTCCACCACAAAGTGGAACTCGCTGCCGTGAGCCACCTGGTGTACCGACAGAACCCAGGTCAGCCCCACGGCAAGGAAACTCACCAGCGCCGCACGCTGCCGCCATCGGCCCATGGGGGCAAGGACAAACCGGCTCACCCGGCTTCTCTGGTTCCTCATCGTGGTTCGCCAGAATGAGCCACTCGAACCCGTGCCCTTCTCGAAGTCGTTGTTATGGTACGACATGGATCGTTCCCCCCAAATGCGCGTCACCCTTGTGCAAAGGGCAGAAGAAGGGATAGGTCTCCTCCTCGGAGCTGGCCTGCCCCCGTTCAAACTGGGCTGTAGAGATCTGCACCCGGACCCTGTCTTCCGACGTCACGTTCACGCGGAGCGGCTTCGTGGTGATGTCTCCGTGAGCCCCCATGACCTCTTCGAACAACCCATAGGCGGCAAAGGCATGGGTCCGATCCGTCGGATTCTCCAGCACGAACACCAAGCCGTCCTGCATCTCCGTGCGACGGTGAATCACCACTTCCTGCGGCACCCACAGGGCCCGCTTCTCTCCGAGGTCTTGCACCACAAAGTGAAACTCCGCAGCCCCGGCCGGGCTCCAGAAACCCAGAGCGCCGACCAGGGCTGCGGTCGCCAGCCCAGTCACGGGATGGTGTGGCCTCGTGCGGCTCATGGTGCGAGACCTTCCGCCTTCAGGTGAATGGTGCGATCAGCCACCGCCGATCTCCCCTCTGGTTTCGATGACATACACTTCCCCTTTGACTTCCGGATGGATGTCACACCAGAGTGCATAGCGCAAGCTCTCGGCGATGCCCGTGGCCGAATCGAACTTCGACGGCGCCGTCGCGAAATGGAGCGTCATCGTCTTCCCTGAATCCACGTGGTACGATTTGAAGTTCTTCCCCTGGACCTCAATCCCGCCTTCTACGCGAACCGGGATCCCTTTGAACAGGTTCGAGGCAAACCCGTGAGTGACGCTGTCCTTGTTATGGACCACGACCGTGGTGTCGTGTGACGGCATCGTGAGACCCACGGTTTCATAGCCGTGCTGCCGATCTTTGATGGTGATCTCCACCTTCGAGGGCGGGGCACCCATCCCTTTGGCTTGCGCGTACACGGTGTCTGTTCCCATGCCCGACAGCGTGAACGCCGCCACGGCGAGGGGAACGGCTAGCAACGTGGTTGAATATCCTCTGATCTTCATGATCGACCTCCTTGTTCGATACGTGAACTCCTCACTCCTTCCTCTGTAGAACCTCCTTCCAGCCCACTTCACCTCGTCACCATGATCCCGCAGTGTTACCTCCTTTCTGCTGACTCAGTCTTCCGGTCATCCGCCCCTGCGCTCGATGATGAACAGCTCTCCCTTCACATCCGGATGCATGTCGCACCAAATGACATGCCGCATAAGCGGGCTCATCATCGTGAGCGGAGCAATCGCTGAGCCCTTGGTGAAATGGAGTGTCATGGTCTTGCTTGGATCCACGCGGAATGACGGGCCGTCTTTCCCCGCGACCTGATACCCATCGCCTTCCAGCCGAACCGGCACCTCCTTAAACAAGGGAGAGTAGAATCCATGCGTCACCCCATCGTCGTTGCGGACGACAATGGCCGTCGGATTTCCCTCACGGCCGTACCCCGTGACATGAAAGCCCATGTTCTTGATGGTTACCTGGATCGTCAGCTCCGGCAGTTCCTTCTCTCCAGTGGCCGCGTGGGTCACTGCGGTTCCTGGCCCTAACAGCACACCCAGCGCCAACGCTGTCGAGAAGAACACCGCGGTCATCGGATCCCCTCTGATTGTCCTCATGGCACACCTCCCTTCTGGAAACCGTTCGGGTCACCCGGCAATGTCTCCGAACTGATGCCCGATGAACCGGTCGATATGCCGGGACACATCGTGGTACTTCGCTGGTGTCACGAGATAGCAGTAGTCGAATAGTCGATCTGCTACCTCCGGCAGAATGCCGTTCTCGCGGCCTTCGAGCATATCCATCAGGCGATTCATAGCCACATACACGGCTGCCGTATCCCCGTTCAGCAAATATCCGCGCACGACTTCCAACTGCGCGACATAGGGGGCAAATGTTCCCCAAAACGGCCCCTCGTTCGCTTGCTCGGCCAACACCGCACGCATCATGGCGTCAAGCCAGTCACCTTCTGACACAGACACCCACATCGGCCCGCCGAGCGCCACCACCACCACCAGCGCGGTCAGAGCCAGAAGCAGGGCCGCTGTCCATCTGATGTCTGCGATGACCCACATGGCGCACCTCCGACCCTCCGTTGCCACCATCATCCTGTCTCCGAAATCCCCACGCGCGTCTCGCAGTCGATCCCCCACTATGACGTGCTGATTCCATGCTCATAGGTTACGCAGCCGAGGTCCTGTGAACAATGAGCCGGCTGCATCATTTTGGGGATGATGCAGATGCACTACGACGATGATGGTATGAGCCCCTGTCACCCAGGACGGATGACTTCAGACAGGAACGATCTAAGAAGAGAGTGTGTTGTGATGGAAGGCGACCGCGAGGACCTCGAGACGGCTGTGCGCCCCGAGTTTTTCGAAAATGTGCTGGATGTGATTGCGCACGGTGGCGGTGCTGATGCAGAGGGTCTCCGCGATGCGCGCGGTCCGTTCGCCCAGCGCCAGGTGCTGGAGCACTTCTCGCTCGCGTCTGCTGAGCGAGAGCGTGGGGGCTATGTCAGGGATGGTGTCTGGTGGAGACGCCGACGCGAGAGGACGCTGAAATTCACCCGCCTGTCGGTCCTCAGGAGCGGACAATATGGAGTGCAGCTCATGCACCAGATGCCGTACCTTCGCCTGCTCGCTGATATCCCGGAACAAATGGACGAACAGGAACCGATCCTTCTTTCTGGAGGGCAGGGGCAGGGAGCTGACATTCAGCCAGATGACCTTCCCAGCCTTGGTGCGGGTCTGGATATCGAAGTGCCGTACCGCTCTGCCACAGCCAAGCTGGTGCCCGATGGCGCATGAAGGCGAGCAGAACGGATGGCCGGAGAGGGTCTCGCCTCGCATCACCTCGTGGCAGGGACGGCCCAACACATCGTTGGCTCGGAAACCCAGCAAGCGTTCAGCCGCTTTGTTCCACAACACGACGGTATCCTCCTCGTCGGCCAACATGGCGCCGTCGGCGGTTCTATGCAGCATATTCATGATCCGCTTCATGAACGGGATCTCCGCTGCTGTGTGCTCCCTGAGATGCGAACCAGACATCGAAGAATTATGGCACGTTGGCGAACGGATACCGATTCTAGATCATTCCGATGACCAATCTCCATCGCCGCATTCGTCTCCGATCAAATTCCACGCCAATGATCGTATCCGCCTCCTAGCAGTCGATGTGCGACGCAGCGCCCTCCTCCCGGAGGTGTTCCATCAACGCTCGGTCCAGTGCCTGCTCCCACCGCAAACTGTGTCGGCACCACCTTTGCCAGCGGAGGAAGGAATCCGGGCTCCGCTTCTTCGCACCTCGCGAGCTGCCACAAACATCTCATGATCTTCTAACCCCTCCGATGAGCATGCCGCCGAAATGGCTCCATCGAAAGTCGTCGGATCGCGTCATTCGCCACACGAGGCGTCGTTATTCCAAGTCTTTCGCAGTCGCCAACACATGCCACATCCGGAGCGCCTCAGGCTCAGAATCGGGATGATCGGCCGGGGATCTGCAGGGCTCCCAGCCGCTCTCTATTGCCCCATTAATCCATCTCCCGTTCAACCTACCGCTGACAACGATAGGTCGCCAACGTACCGGCTACTGCCTCTTCGGCCAGTTCCTCGATGGATCGGCCTGTCAGCACCGAGTTCTGCTGCTCGACGGTGATGTCGGAGCCGGGTCTGGCCGCGTCATCATGTGGTTTGATCAGCAACCACTGTCCCGGCGGCCCTTTCAGCCTCACGAGCGAAAAGCCCCCGTTCAACCGTCTGCCATGAAGGCGGACATCGAGCACGCCATCTTGAAGCATCTCTGCGGCCGAGAGCGCCCCAGTGTGTCCCGGCAGGGGTTCGAACCATCCACGATCCCACACCAGGACCGGCCCTGCCCCGTACCCCCCTTCTTCAATGACGCCCTCGAAATCGGCATAGGCCAGAGCATGGTCTTCAACCTCAATGGCCAATCGTTTCACCGCCGGGTCCAGCGACGGCCCTTTGGGAATCGCCCACGACTTGAGCAGGCCGCCGATTTCGAGACGGAAATCGTAGTGCAGATGGGAGGCTTGATGCTTTTGCACGATGAAGATCGGCTTTCTCATGGGGCGGCTCTGCGTGCGGAGTCTAGAGGTTTGCGTTCAACCATCGCGACCCGTAGGGTTACAGTTTGTAGCCGAATCGACGGAGTAACGACCTTCTCTCGGCGATGTCCGCCTCCTGCTCAATTCCTTTCGGGCACACTCCATCGACCACTCCGAGAATCCCTCGCCCTGAGGTCGTCTCCGCCAGGATCACCTCCACCTCGTTGGCCGTCGCACAGTAAATGCTACAGACCTCAGGCACCTGCCGGAGAACAGGCAAGACATTGATCGGGAAGCAGTCTCGCAGCAGGATGATGAAACTATGTCCTGCGCCGATCGCCCGCGCGTTCGTCCGCGCCAGGACAATCAATTCCTCATCCGTCCCGCTCCAGCGCACGAGACAAGGGCCGGAGGCTTCACAAAATGCCAATCCGAACTTGATCCCAGGCACCGCCGTCACCAGCGCTTCGTGAAGATCTTCAACCGTCTTGATGAAATGGGCCTGACCAAGGATCAGATTGACGGAGTCGGGTTTCTTGACCGGCACAGAAATCAGGTTGATCGCCATCGCAACCTCTTCGTTCATTGTTGGTGAAGCGTGCGCAGCCATAATGCTCAATGTTTAGTGTTCAATTGAGCATTGAGAATTGAGCATTGAACCTTTCCCGAAAAGACGAGATTCGCTTCACGCTCCACGGGTGTCGAGAGCAACGCTGCCGGACTTTTTCAACATCTTGCTACGGTTTCACGATCAGCACGGGGCAGGTCGCCAATTGGGCGACGGCTTGCGACACGCTGCCGAGCGCCACCGCCTTCACGCCCGTGAGCCCCCGCGAACCGACCACCAGCAAATCGACAGCGTCACACCGCGCCGCTCGGACGATCGCTTGCGCCGGATGGCCGACGACCACTCGCGTGCGGATCGTCGCCTGAGTTCCCTTCAGCAGATCCATGGTGTCCGCAATGGCCTTACGTGCGGCAGCTCGTCGGTTGCGCAGAAACTCCGTTTCCATCCTGCGGCTTTCGACATTCTGAAAGCGTTCGAGCACCGCCTTCTCCGCACCGAGAGGGCGGACGGCGCTGACGATCGTGACCTCGCGCACGCCGGGGAGATCCGCGACCAGGCGAGACGCGCGTTGTGCGTCCTCCGAACCATCGGTCGCCAGCATAACCCGCATGCCCTGACAAGACGAGACCTTACCGGGAACCAACATCAGCGAGCAGGGAGCATAGGCCAAGAGACGCTGTGACACACTGCCGAAGGCAAACCCCGCGTCTTGGTAGAGCCCTCGCGTGCCTGACACGACCAAATCCGGTTGATGTTCTCGAATCAATCGTAAAATCTCCTGACTCGGGACGCCCTCCCGCAGGATCACTTCGACATTCTCAAAGGACTGTTCCAGCAGCATCCTCGCCCGCTCGAGCAAGGCTTCCACGATGGCCTCCTGTTGCTGCCGCACGAACTGCTGCCCCCTTGCGCCGATAGCGTCCGGGACCTCCAACGGCTCGAGCACATGCACCACCGTCACGACCGTATTCTTGGGATGCGGAAACGCGCGCATCCACCCAATGATCCTCTCTGAAAAATCCGATTCATCGAGTGCCACCAACCATCGCATCACGAACGCCCCCCTCTTGGATGCAGCAACGACCGAGTGGACCCGACGCCACTCCCGAATACTTAGAGCATAGAGTATGCCAAACTCAGACTCATCTCTCAGACCAGAGGGTCACAGAAAGGAAAGAATAACGCCAGATGGAACAATGTGTTTACGGCAAGAAGCAGAACGCTGTCGCAGCCGGTCGTTGAGTGCTGCCCTATAATGCTACAGGGTGAGACCGCTCCTCTGTACTGTGGGCCCCCTGTGCGAGTGAAGCTTGACCATCGCCAAAACAGCGTTAACTAACAGATGAGCGGAGGCTTCGGTGAGAGGAATAGCGATTGATACCGAGGTCGAGCGCAGAGGTGGTGAGCAGGCCCGTAGGGATAAAGCGGGAAGCCTAAAGCCTCTCCAAGATCTCCTCTTTTGTGATTGAGCTCTCTGAACGAGCCTCCGCCCTGCTTTTTTCTGTTTTCCTCATTTTCTGAGTCTTCCCCATCGGGTTCTTTCTCTTAAACCAAGAAAAGGAAGATCGTAGACCTGACACTCTAGGTAAGTAGCCTTGGGGGATATTTGGGGGTGAAATCCCGAAGATGTGATAAAAAAGGCCCGCCCTTATGTGGAACACCGGGGCTGCCGACTAGCC
>JAHFEW010000053.1 GCA_023248215.1 Nitrospira sp. | reverse complement strand
TGCTACAAGCTCAGGCTTTGAACGTAGGAGAATCCGTATGCCTGTTGTCCACAAATCCACGATTCGCCGTGCCCGTCAATCTGAGAAACGCCGTTTGCGCAACCGCGCCACGCTCAGCTCGGTCCGAAGTGTCCTCCGTAAGGTTCAGGATGCGATCGCTGCCAAGAAGCCGGATGAAGCGAAAGCCACCCTGCGGGAAGCCACCGCAGCACTGAGCAAAGCGGTCACCAAGGGTGTCTTGAAACCCAATACGGCGTCGCGCCGCGTTTCCAGACTCACCGTGCGCGTGAACGCCATCACCGCTTCCGCGTAACCGTTCTGATATTCGACACCGGTCTCGAACCTGCTGGGCGCGGGGCCGGTGTTGTCGTTTGTGCCCGCTCCGTATGGAGCCCTTGTTTCGACGGCTGGCCACAGAGCCGAAACAGGAGGTCTTCCATCACGCGAACAGGGGTACTGCCGCTCCCCCCTTTGAGCTTCGAGTCGGTTTCCATAAACCAGTGAAAGGCCTGGGTAAGCTGGGCATCGGAGAATTGCTCCAGAAACCCTCGCACCCGAGCGGGATCCATCCGAAGCGTTCGAGCTGCTTCGCCCTCCCGACCGCCTGACCTGAGCTGCTCCTTCGTTTTCCACAACCGGCGGTATTGCCAGACTAACGCCCCAAGAATCCGTAACGGGGCCTCTCCGTTTTCCACATTTCTGGCAAGAATCCGCAACGCCCGTCCATGATCATGCGCACCGATGGCGCTCATGAGATCGAACACCGACGCGCCGGGCTCGGTACCCCGGAGTGCCTCCACATCCGCCGACTGCACAATCCGGTCAGGCGGCACATAGGCGGCGAGTTTCTCGAGTTCTCTCCGCACCGCATAGAGTGATTCGCCCCCCGCATCCTTGAGCAACTGGGCAGCCTCCTCGTGAATGTGCACACCCAGCGCCGCCGCTTCCTGATGAATCCATGCCGCGAGCTGTGCGTCGCGCAACGGGGCGCACGTCACGGTCACGGCCCGTTTCGTCAAGGCTTGTGTCCACTTGAGCCGGCCGTCCAGCTTGGCGCCCGCGACGATCAGGGTCGTCGTATCGTTCGGCGCCGATAGATAGGACAATAGCTTGTCGCCTTCGCGAGCCGGAAGCTTCTCCACAGACTTGTAAACAATGACGCGACGAGCGGCGAACACGGGGATTTCTGCCGCACAGGCCAGGACATCCTCAACCGATGTGTCGTCACCGTGGAACACATCGTAATTAAATCCACTATCCAACGCCGACCCCAAAGCCGCGGCCCGGAGGGTCGCAATGGATTGGTCACGCAGATAGTCTTCCTCGCCCACGACGGCGTAGAGCGGCAGCACCCCGCTACGCGCGAGGGACTGCGACAGCTCCATGCTCATGACCGCTACACTCATCCGTGAAGACTCGCTGTGAGATTATCGCGCCGCACCGGGCTGTACACCGTTAGCAGAAACGGCATCCGCTTTGATCGGGCGCTTCAGCGCCTTTTCTAATTCGCCGGAATCCAGAAACAGCAGGAACCGCGAGGCCAAATCTTCCGCGATGAAAAGGCCCGCCTGCTCCAGCGCCCGGTTTTGCAACACGCGGTTGAATTGCAGGTCTTGTGTCAGAAAAAACTCCGAGGTTCCCTTGGAGACCTGGGACCAGACAACTTTTTTCGTTTTCGCATCCTCGATTCTCACACTCACGAGCATTTCCACTCGGCTTTCAAACGTCGTGGTCTGATCGAAGCTGAGGGTCGGCAGCGAAATCTGCATAATTTGCCCGGACAGAAAGAGGTCGGCCCCGGCCGAGGGCCCGACGATTTCCGCACCCGCTCCGGCGGAGAACTCTCGGCGCAGGTAATTGGCCAGCTTGATCTCAAAGTTCGGCTCATAGGTACTGTTGGAGATGGGAAGAATCGCCAGACGTGGCGCCTGTGGTCGCTTGGCCTCCGACTCCGGCGCACCACCGAGCGTGGGACCGGCGCCTTGCACACGAAACTGATAGCCGCAGGCGGCGATATTCATCGCCAACAGGCACCCCACCACAGGGACAACGCACAAGGAGCTTCTCTGTCCGGCACGTTGACCTGTTGCCTTGTGACCTGTTCCTTCACGCACGGCGTCACACCACAAAATTGATCAATTTCTTCTCAACATAAATGACCTTCTTCGGCGCTTTCCCCTGCAGCCATTCCGCAACTTCCTTCTTGGCCAAGGGCTCAAGCTGATCGCGTGAAATCCCGGCGTCGATCTCCAGTTTCCCACGGAGTTTTCCGTTGACCTGAATCGGGATCGTCAGCCGGTCGCTGACCACCAAGGCCGGATCGAACTGGGGCCAGGGTTGCTGCCCGGCGCTCGGCCGTTGCCCGAGACGTTCCCACAGCTCTTCACTCAGGTGCGGTGCGAACGGCAAGAGCAGCAACACGAATGGTTCCAGTAATCGCCGCGGCCGCTGCTCCAGCTTGGTCATATCATTCGTAAACACCATCATCTGCGAGATGGCCGTATTGAACCGCAACGCCTCGATATCGTCGGTGACTTTCTTGATGGTGTAATGGAGCAGCCGCTGTTGCTCGGGAGTCGCCTGCACATCCGTGACAGTCGGGCTCAATGCTCCGTCCTCGCCGATCATCAGCCGCCAGACCCGATCGAGGAATCGCGTGATGCCTTCGACACCGCGGGTGCTCCAGGGCTTCATCGATTCCAGCGGGCCCATGAACATTTCATAGAGCCGCACCGCATCGGCCCCGAACTGGTCGATCATCTCGTCGGGATTGACGACATTGCCACGAGACTTGGACATCTTCTGGTTGTCTTCTCCCAAGACGATTCCTTGATGCACCAATTTCTTGAACGGTTCCGGCGTACTGACCACCCCCGCATCAAACAACACCTTGTGCCAGAAACGGCTATAGAGCAGGTGCAACACCGCATGTTCGCTGCCGCCGATGTAGAGATCGACCGGCATCCAGTACCGTTCCTTCGCCGGATCGACCAACTGGTGGGCGTTCTTCGGATCAATGAACCGCAAGTAATACCAGCAGGACCCGGCCCACTGAGGCATGGTGTTCGTTTCACGCCGCGCCGGTTTGCCGGTGGCGGGATCAGTGGTCTCCAACCAGTCGCCGAGATTGGCCAATGGGCTTTCGCCGCTCCCGGAAGGTTTAAAGTTCTTCGTCTCCGGCAACACGAGCGGCAGCTGCTCTTCCGGCAACGGTCGGGGGTCTCCATCGACCCACACAATCGGAAATGGCTCTCCCCAATAACGCTGCCGGGCAAAGAGCCAGTCACGGAGCTTGTAGTTGATGGTCTTCTTGCCCTTACCCTTGGTTTCAAGCCAGGTCGTGATCCTGGGAATCGCCTCGACGGGCAACAATCCATCGAGGGAGAATGACCCATCCAGCGTCGTGGAATTGATGACGCGGCCTCGATCCGTTTCGACGAAGGCCTTGTGTTCGATTTGTCCACCCTGGATTACTTCACGAATCGGCAGATGGTACTGCGTGGCAAAGGCCCAGTCGCGCTCGTCATGCGCCGGCACCGCCATAATGGCCCCGGTGCCGTAACTCATGAGGACGTAATCGGCAATCCAGATCGGCAGGCGCTCCTGGTTTACAGGGTTGATGGCATAGCCGCCGGTGAAGACGCCGGCCTTGACCTTGTCTAATTCCTGACGCTGCAGATCACTCTTGCGAGCGGCCGCGTCGCGATATTCAATAACCCGCGCCCGTTGTGACTGAGTCGTCACCACGTCCACGAGCGGATGTTCGGGTGCCAAGACCATGTACGTGGCGCCGAAGAGTGTATCGGGACGGGTCGTGAACACGCGAAGATTGCCGGTGGCGTCGACCAGAGAAAAGTCTACTTCGGCCCCGATCGACCGACCGATCCAGTTCTTTTGCATCTCCAGGGTGCTGCCCGGCCATTCAACCAAGGCAAGGTCGTCGAGCAGCCGCTCCGCATAGGCGGTAATCTTCAGTACCCACTGCCGCATGGGCTTGCGAATGACGTCGAACCCGCCGACTTCGCTTTTGCCATCCACAATCTCCTCATTGGCCAGCACGGTCGCCAACGCCGGGCACCAATTGACCGGCACCTCGGCCACGTAGGCCAGGCCCCGCTCGAAGAGCTTGAGGAAAATCCACTGCGTCCAGCGATAATAGTCCTGGTCGGTCGTGCTGAGTTCGCGATCCCAATCGTAAGAGAGTCCGACTCGTTTCATCTGGCGCTTAAAGGTCGCGATGTTCTGGGCGGTCGTGATCGCGGGATGCACGCCGGTTTTCACGGCATATTGCTCGGCGGGCAATCCGAAGGCATCCCAGCCCATGGGATGCAACACGTTAAAGCCGCGCATCCGTTTATAGCGGGACACGATGTCTGTGGCGGTATACCCTTCCAGATGCCCGACATGCAGGCCCGACCCTGATGGGTAAGGAAACATGTCGAGGCAGTAGAACTTGGGCTTGGTGAGATCGTCCATCGCCCGAAACGGACGGTGTGTCTCCCAATAGGCCTGCCACTTCGCTTCGAGGGCCTGGTGATCGTAGGTTTTGCTCATCGTGCTGTATGGAGATGCAAGGCGACCGGTTGCATTCGACTAAAGAACGGACGACTCTAGCATACGCCGCTCGGAGCGACAAGGACGCGCCGGGCAAAGACAAGTCGATTCGATCTTGGAATTGCTCGCTTGATCATGCGCGCGACTCCTGCTGAAATGACCGGCAGGAGACGCTCGCGGACATCGAGGGACGGTACACCCCGCAAGACGACAGAGGTTCACCCGCGCTCATGTATGCGACGTACATTTTCCCACGACTCATGGATTGGGTGCTGCGCGGCGAACGGTTCCAAACCGAACGCCAACGCCTGCTCACCCCGGCCCAGGGAGTGGTCTTGGAGATCGGCTTCGGTACCGGGCTGAACTTGCCGCACTATCCCCGAACGGTCACGGCCCTCCACACAGTCGATCCCGCACCGCTGTTGCCGGACAGAGTGGCCTGTCGAGTGGCCCAGGCGCCCTTTCCCGTCCACATTCAGCATGTGAGTGCAGAAACATTGCCCTATGACGACGCCACGTTCGACTGCGCGGTGAGCACCTTCACGCTCTGCACGATTCCGGATCCGGTCATGGCGCTACGCGAAGTGCGGCGGGTCCTGAAACCGGAAGGTCACTTCCTTTTCCTGGAGCATGGCCGCAGCGACGATTCCGCGATCGCCAGGTGGCAGGATCGACTCAATCCGTTCCAGAATTGGTTCGGCTGCGGCTGCAATCTCAATCGACGCATCGATCAATTGGTGAGTGAGGCCGGCCTGCAACTGGAACATGTAGATCGATATGTTCTCCCAGGCGTGCCGAGAATCGGCGGCGAAATGTACCGCGGCGTGGCCGCCCGCAATGGAACCTGCCTGGCATCCAAGCCTGCCGGCAACATGTCCACTTAAATTGAATCACCGTCCGTAATTTTGTACACTGAGATTCGTCACGCTTTTCTTTCGTTTTCTTTGTATCCGCAGAGTGGGAGTGAACGAGATGTCAACCTCGCAGTCATTCCCAGGCAGCCATCCCCCTTCGATTTCCTCTCCCCCCCAACAGGCAGATTCAGCGCGGGAAACCAGCTTGTCCGTCCAACGGGTAATCCTTCTCTACGAGGCGTTACCGGCAGCGCTTGTCGCCGGCAGCGGCTGCGCCCTGGCGCTGGTCTTTGTGAATTGGAATGTCCTTCCGCACGACTGGCTGCTCGCTTGGCTGGCCTACCAGCTGATCCTCGCAACCGGCCGGTACGGGCCGGCCCGATTGTTTAAGACCAGGAGGTCCACCCCTGCCACCGTTCCGCGCTGGGACCGAGCGTTTGGGGTCGGGACGGTGCTCGCCAGCCTCGGGTGTGGGCCTTCGCCCTGCTCCTCTTCCCCGAATCGTCACCCGGCCACCAGGTGTTTCTGGCCTTTGTGCTCGGCGGTGTTGCGGCCGGCGCCTCCTCAACCTTGGCCGCAAGGTTCGATGCCTTTCTCTCCTTCGCCGTGCCCACCCTGATCCCCCTCCTGTTTCGTTTCCTCACCCTCGGCCAAGAGCAAGCCCTGGCGATGGCGGTCTGCGCCATACTGTGCTCCTTCCTCATCGCGTACACCGCGTTCCGGACGTCCAACACCATCGGGGAGGCATTGCAGCTGAAGTACAACAACGCCCAACTCATGGATCAACTCGCGGCGCAGCTGCAAGAGGGCGAGCAAACAGAACTGCTGCTCAACGTGGACAGCGAGCACCATCGGTTCATCATGGAGTATGCCCAGGACATCATCTACCGGACCGACAGAAGCGGGCGCTTTACCTTTATCAATCCGGCAGTGATTCGACTATTGGGCTATCACGAAACGGACGTGTTCGGCCATCGCGCGCTGGACTTCGTGCATCCGAACTACCGCCACACCACGGAACATTTTTACGTGCGACAATTTCTCCGGAACATTCCCAGTACCTGTTACGAGTTCCCTCTGGTCACCCGAGATGGGCAGGCAGCGTGGATCGGACAAAACGTGCAGGTACTACAACGGGACCGGGAGGTCATCGGATTTCAGGCGGTCTTGCGAGACATTTCCGCCAGAAAACAGGCCGAAGAAGCGCTGCGATTTAGCCAAGACCGATCCCTGCGCTCTTCGAGAGCAGTCCCGAGATGCTCTTAACCATCGACGCTCAAGGCTTCATGCTCGCGGTCAACACCACGACCGCCGCTGAGTTGGGTTATCCCGCCGAGGAGTTGATCGGTCAACCTGTGGCCATGATTTTCCATCCGGATGATCAAGCCCTGGCGGAGCGACAACTTGCCGCCTGTCTTCGCCGGCCGGGAGAGGTCTTCCGCTGGGAGCTCCGGAAGGTCCGAAAGAATGGGAGCTTTCTCTAGGTACGAGAGGCCGCCCGGGCCGTTCGCAACCCGGACGCGCAGTTCGACATCGTCATCGTCTGTGAGAACGTGACCGAACGGAAAAGCATCGAGGACATCCTCACGCAGACCCGCCAGTTACTGGAATCCATTGTCGAACACATCCCTCATATGGTCTTTCTGAAAGATGCGGACGAGTTGCACTTTGTCCAGTTGAATAAGGCCGGTGAGCAGCTCATCGGACTCCCGCGTGGAGAACTCCTTGGGAAAAACGATTTCGACTTCTTCCCCCATGACCAGGCCGTCTTCTTCACGACAAAAGATCGCGAAGTGCTGGCCGGCCACACGCTGCTTGATATTCCGGCCGAACCCATCCAGACGCGGGTCTGGGGCATACGGTGGCTCCACACAAAAAAATTCCGATCTACGATCAAACCGGCGTGCCACGCTATCTGTTAGGGATCTCCGAAAACATCACGGAGCGGAAACGGCGTCAAGAAATCGAACAGCTGCGCCTGGGACAACTGGAAACGCAACAGGCCGTCTTGCACGAACTGGCGGAGCATCCTTCCATCCACAGCGGGCACCCCCAGGAGGCATTCCCGGTCATTACTGAGAATGCCACACGAACGTTCGCAGTCGAGCGAGCCAGCATCTGGCTCTTCGACGACAGGCAGTCTGGGCTGGCGTTGCAAGACCTGTTTGAAGCCACCCTCAAGCAGCATACAAGCGGGACGAACCTGTCGATCGGTCGATATCCGTCCTACCTCCGCGCATTGGAAACTGAACCCTACTCGCTGGCGGCCCACGATGCCAGGACTGATCCTCGCACCTGTGAGTTGACTTCGTCCTACCTGACCCCACTGGGCATCGTGGCGATGCTGGATGCCCCGATCCGGCGACAGGGCCGTGTAATCGGCTCGTTGTGCATCGAACACATCGGCCCGCCGAGGACCTGGACAGCCGAAGAACAGACGTTCGCCGGCTCGCTTGCGGCCATGGCCACCCTCACACTCGAAGCCGCCGACCGCCGCCAGGCCCAGGAAGCGTTGGAGCAACACGTCCGCGAACGCACCAGCGAGCTGCGGCGCACGACCGCACATCTCCAGACCATTATCGAAGAATCCCCCTTGGCGGTCATCGAATTGGACCAGGCGGGCCGCGTCACGACTTGGAATGCCGCCGCCACCACCCTGTTCGGCTGGACCAAGGATGAGGTCATTGGACAGGAATTGCCATATGTGCCCCCTGGTGAAGAACGGGCGTCCGATGAATTGTGGACCGGTGTGATGAGCGGCTCCGTGCCGCGCAACCTGGCACTGCGTCGTCAGCGGAAAAACGGGACGCTCGTCGATGTGAATATGTGGGGCGCCCTGCTCCAGGGCCATAACGGTCAGGCGACCGGCTCCATCGGATTCTTCACCGATGTCACCGAGCACAAACAACTCGAAGACCAACTGCGGCAGGCCCATAAAATGGACGGTATCGGCCGCTTGGCCGGCGGCGTCGCTCACGACTTCAACAATCTCCTGACCGTCATCAACGGATACGCCGCCCTCCTCTTGGAACAGGTGCGTGCCGAAGATCCATTGCACATGTCGCTCACGGAAATCCTTGCCGCAGGCCAGCGGGCGGCAGCGTTGACCAAGCAACTCCTCGCATTCAGCCGGCGCCAAGTTCTGACCTTCCAGGTGTTCGACCTGAACGAGACGCTCACGTCGACCACTTCGATGATCGAACGGCTGATCGGCGAGGACATCACCCTCGTGAGGGATCTGCACGATCAGTCCTGCACCATTCGCGCGGATAGGGGACAGATCGACCAAGTCATCCTGAACGTGGCGGTGAATGCCAAGGATGCCATGCCCGAGGGAGGCCGGCTGACGATTGCCACGCGCAACATCATCATCGCCCCGGACAATCCCGCTCCCCATTCCGCCCTGCTCCCGGGAACCTATGTGCACCTAATGATCCGCGACTCCGGACAGGGGATGGATCGTGAAACCCTGTCACACATTTTCGAGCCGTTCTTCACCACCAAAGAGGAGGGTAAGGGCACCGGCCTGGGGTTGGCGACGGTCTATGGGATCGTCAAACAAAGCCACGGGTTCATTTTCGCCGACAGCCTGCCGGATGCGGGCACGACGTTCGACCTGTACTTTCAGCTGGTCGAAGCGCCCCTTTTCACCGCCACGGCCCGTCACCCTCCAAACCCCAGAGCGGGTCGGAGACGATCCTCCTCCTCGAGGACCAGCAGGCCGTCCGACTGCTTCTGGCCCAAGTGCTATCTGATTACGGGTACAAGCTGCTGGAAGCGTCCAATGGCCAGGAAGCGCTGCGTCTTGTGGCCGCCACGCGCGACCCCATCCACATCCTGGTCACCGACGTCGTCATGCCGCAGATGACAGGACCGGCCTTGGCTGAACGCTTGCGCCGGCAATGGCCGAGCCTTCGTGTGTTCTTTATGTCCGGGTATGCTGAGGGGACGGTGCTGCCGACGTTTCTCGCTGAGCCGGGAACCGGTTTCATTCAGAAACCGTTCTTGCCTGCCGAGCTGGCCAAGAAACTGCACGACCTGCTCGATCCCCCCAAGTAAGACGCCGACCGGCTCGGTCAGATGGCGTCGGGCCCATACGATTTCATTCGGCTAGCCGGGCAGGATCATCTGGAAACTTTCAATGGAGACAAATCGTGTCGAAGGGACCGCAGAGACCTGAGAACTCGACTTTGAGTGATGAAAGATTCGGCCGATCCCGAAGTGTTCGGCCGCCGCCAGGCATTGCTCATCGTCATCGATGTAGAGCGCCCGCGCCGGGTCGAATCCGACCAGCTGCCGGCAGGTCGGCCAATACTCCGATCGCATCTTGAGCCATCCTACCTCGAAGGCGTCTACGATGCGATCGACCTGCTGGTCCAACCCCGTCTTGGCCGTCTTGACGTCCACACCGGCGCGATGGGCATTCGTCAAGATCGTCACCCGCTTTCCCAATCGGCGCAAAGACAGCAAGAATTCCTCGGCACCGGGAAGAAACCCGATCATGTGGTCGAGCTCGCGATGCATCGCCACCACATCAATCTCCACCCGCTCTGTCCAATAGTGCAAATCGGTCCAGGCCAATTCTCCCTCCACGGAACGGTACATGGTCATCAACCGATCCCGGGCTTCCTCAAAGGCCAGCGCGTGCTTCTCCGCATACCGCCTGGGCAATTCTTCCTCGAAGAAAAAGTTGTCGAAGTGGCGGTCGAGCAATGTGCCGTCCATGTCGAGTAAGACATCGTCGATCTGGCTCCAATCGACTGCCTGGGGGGTGGCTCCTGAGCGGTTCTGCACCATTCCGGCAGTATAACGGAGACCGGCGGCCAAGACGAGACATTGTGTTCCGTGAAATCTCTATGATACCGTCCCAGGACGATGTCACGCGCAAAATCAGTGCACGGTCCTGTCGCGCCGCTGTTTACCCTTGAGGGCGGACGCCTGCCGGTTATCGCTATTATCGGACGGCCCAACGTCGGCAAGTCGACCCTATTCAACCGCATTCTCGGCACGCGGGCTGCGATCGTCGACGATGTGCCGGGCGTGACCAGGGACCGCAACTATGCCGATACGGCCTATCGCAATCGGCGCTTCCGCCTGGTCGATACCGGCGGGCTCGACCCTACGGCCCATGAAGGTATGCTGGCCTTGATCCGGCAACAATCCCAGCTCGCCATCGCCGAGGCGGATATCCTGGTCCTCGTCCTCGACGCCCGGGCGGGGCTCACCCCGCCGGATGAAGAAGTCGTGCGGACGCTACGCGGGACCGACAAACCCGTCTTTTTTGTGATCAACAAGATCGATACGCCGAAAGCCGATCCGCTCATCGCCGATTTTTATCGTCTGGGCCGGGAGCAGCTCTACCCGCTGTCGGCCGAACATGGGATCGGGGTCGCCGAGTTGTTGGATGACCTGTTCTCCCATATGGCTGAGCCGCCCGACGAGGAGACACACACCGACATTCCGCGCATTGCCATTGTCGGACGTCCGAATGTCGGCAAATCTACTCTGGTGAACTCAGTGCTGGGCGAAGCGCGCGTCGTGGTCAGCGATGTGCCAGGGACGACTCGTGACCCGGTGGACTCGGTCGCGACGTTCAAAGACCGGCAATATGTGCTGACCGATACGGCCGGGATCCGCCGCCGGGGTCGTGTCGAACGCGGCATCGAAGGCTACAGCGTCGCCCGATCGCTACGCGCCATCGGCCGTTCCGATGTGGCGGTCCTCCTACTGGATGCGGAGGAGGGTGTCACCGAACAGGACACCAAAATCGCAGGCCTCGTCCTCAAACAAGGACGCGCCTGCATCCTCGTCGTCAACAAGTGGGACCTCAAGACCGCTGATGTGGGGGCGCGGGAGGCATACAAGGAAAACCTGGAGCGCCGGTTTCCCTTCCTCGCCTGGGCGCCGGTGCTGTTCATCTCTGCCTTGGAACCGGACTTTCTCCGCGGCTTGTTCGCACTCATCGACCAAGTCCATTTCTCGTTCTGCAAACGAATTCCAACCGGCACGCTGAATCAGTTCTTCCAATCGCTGCTCGAAGAGCACCCCTTGCCGGTCAGGAAAGGAAAACCGGCCAAAGCGAGCAAGTCGGCCTTTGTCACGCAAGTGGCGACACGCCCCCCCGCTTTTGCCCTCTTTGTGGGACATCCCGACGACATGACTCCCGCCTATCTCCGTTTCCTCGAGAACCAAATTCGGAAGGAGTACCGTTTTTCAGGCACGCCCCTTCGTCTGATGGTCCGTAAGAAGTGAGGCACCTTTGCCAAAGAGATACGCGTTCGACACAATCGGATACATTTCCCCTCGCCCCTTTCGTTTCTCTGGTCTCAATTCGTTGAATATTTCTTAGAATTCCTTCTCCATCCCAGATCCACGCTGTGGCTCGCATCTTGCTTTTCTCTCAATCGTATCAGCCGTTCGAGCTATCGAGTCTGGTTCAGAACGACGCAGGTCATTCCGCACCGAAGCCTCGCAGGGGGAAGAAGGTCTTATGTTCAGCAGCCAATCACAGCTTGCCATCCACACGACGCCCGCCCCCTCGTCCATGACAGGCGTCATCGTCCTCTCGATGGACTGCCGCATACTGCATATCAACGACGCCGCACGCGGCTTTGCACGCCTCTTCGACAGAGAACCTCGCCGACTGCAGGGCCACACCACAACGGCGCCACTGTCCTATCCGCTCATAGACTTGTTTCACGATGTCCTGGCCAAGCTGGAGAAGCACATCGCCGCCGAAGATTGGAGCCAGTTCGAGATCACCCACCTCGCCCATTCGGTGGACGGCATGGTGCTCCTCCGAGGATTCGGAATTCCCGACCAGGCACGACGCCAGCAGTCACGCGTTGTCCTCACGCTCCACCACCGGTCGGGCCCCTCGCCGTTGTAATTCTCACCGTTCCATTCCTCTGCTAAAGCCTGTTCGCACGCTCCGAAGGCCTTTCAACTTGACTCGTCCGGGTCAGCATGTTATTCGCACAGGAGACGTGGTACGCCTCGCACGGCCTGACAGGAACCAGCCTCTTCAGAAAAACGGCCGGTTTAGTCACCACTCAATCGACATCACGCAATTCCAATCTCGATGGGTCTGTGAGCAACATGGTCAACCTTTCGATCTCGTATCAGCGCCTCCCGTTCCGACCGATCATGTGGGGCGCCGTTCTTTCTCTGGCGTGCCTGGCGCCGCCCACTTGGGCGGAGACAGTCGCGCCTGTTGTCGAACCAACTCCATCCATTGAACTCAGTGAACCGGCCGCGCCGGAGCCCGCAGAATCAGCCGTCGCCCCCATCTCTCCCTCGGTACAGATCTCCGGTTCGATCTGGAGGTCCAAACCCGGCATTGTGTTCCTACAAACCCCGATCGGGCCGTTATCGCTCAGTTCGAAAACCACCCTTCGTGACATCCGCGGCTCCCAGAAGATCACGCTCTGGATCCATGGGTCGACCACCGTCATCGACATTCGCGAAAAGGGAGCCGGTACCCTCATCCATCGCTATGTGACCGGCATGCCCAACTTTACCTCCCCGGAAAAGAACACGGTGACACTCTGGACCCCAGACGGCGAACAAACGTTCACGCTCGGAGCCTTCGAAGCCAAGATTGCCGGGCGCCCAGACCATCTTCCCTTTACCATCGAAGTCGACCGAGCCGGCACCATCCGCGGCCTCCATGACGTGCAATTCGACCTCCAGGTCAATCAGATTCCGCGAACAGCATCGCAGCTGCACCTGCTGTTGAATGGAACGGTCTCGAAGCTCAAGTCGAACTATGTGTTCCTGAAAACCCCGCTGGGCATCGTCACCGTGAGCGGAAAAACCGGAGTGCGGAACGCCAAGGTAGGACAGGAGATGTCGGTGTGGATCCAGGAGCGGCACGCGGCCATCGACTTGTATCACGATGGCCTCTCGACCCCCTCGCGTCGGTTTTTATCCGGCCCGCTCACCTACGCTTCTGACGAGCACAACCGGCTCATCATGCAAACCCCCGAGGGAGAACAATCCATCGCTCTCACTCAACGGCCCCCCTCCCTCGCTGCCCTGAGGGAAGGCTTGCCGATCACGGTCGAGCTCGACCAGCAAGGCGAGCTCGTCGATATTCGCCGTGTCAATTGACCCCCGCGCCTCAGCGCCACCACCGATACCCCTCGCTTGACAGGGTAGAACGCCACCCGTAGACTCGCCCCCGCGTATGGCCTTACAGAAGAAAAGTCGGCGGGGGAACGACGACGGCCCCGCTCCTTCCATCACCACATCCAGTCCGTTCGACCAACTCTATCGCGATCACGTGGACATCATGTACCGGTTCGCCTATCGCCTGTGCGGCGAAGCCGAAGCGGCCAAAGATCTGGTCCAGGAAACGTTCCTTAACGCCTATCGCGCGTACGACCGCTTTCGCGGAGACGCGCAGGTCTCGACCTGGCTCTATGCCATTGCTTCCCACGCCTGCCTGCGCATGCGCCGAAAACGAAAAGGGGAACCGGATCGCGAGTTATCCCTGGAGGAATTTGTGCCGACCTCGGAAGGCGAGTTCGCCCTGCAGATTCCGATGGAGGGCCTCAGCCCTCAGGAAGCCTTGGAGAATAAGGAACTGCGCCAGATTCTGGATCGCGCCATCGCCAAGTTGCCGCGCAAATACCGCATGGTCTTGGTGCTCCGCGATATGGAAGGGTTGAGCGCCAAAGAAGTGGGCGGCATTCTGGGTTTGAACGAACGCGCGATCAAATCCCGACTGCATCGAGCCCGGCTCTTTGTCAGAAAAGAACTCAGCGCCAAAGGTCTTGCGGGTGAATTGAACCGGAACGTTCACACCCGGCTCGAATAGTTTGGTATAGTCAAGAAGAACCGCCATGGCCGACCGAGTACGCACATATCCAGGCACCCGCAAGCCCACCCCTCACCAGGGTCACGGAAAACGGAATTGTGTCAAGATTTTGGAGCGGCTGTCGGCCTATTTGGACGACGAATTGTCCGGCGACATCTGCAGGGAAATCCGCGCCCACCTCGGCGATTGCCCGAATTGCGAAGTCTTTCTCGATTCGTTGCGCCACACGGTGCAACTCTGTCAGCACCGGCCGTCACCATCGCTTTCCGCCAAAGACCGTGCGGCCCTCCGGCGCCAGATTTTGAAAGGCGCGGCGTCGGCGTGACCGGTCCCGATTCATCGCATGATGACGCCGGCTGTGAAGAACCCAGAGGAAACCGATGAGCGCAAGGCTCCAATTCGTGAGGTGATTCCCTCGACGGGATGGCGAATCGTTCACGTCTCCGATCCCCTTCTTCTTCTCCTCCTGTTGATCTGCAGCGGAGCCGGACTAGTGCTGGCCCAACCTTCCGCGGGGCTCGATCGCGGCCAGGCCATCTATCGCGAGCATTGCATGGAGTGTCATGGTGCGACCGGCAAGGGCGATGGCGCCAAAGCGCCGTTTCTGTCGCCTCGACCAGGCAATCTGATCTCCGCGGCAACCTCCGCCAAGACGGATAAAGAATTGCTGCGCACCATCGCGCATGGCAAACCACGCACAGCCATGCCGGCCTGGCAAGAGGTGCTGTCCGCCGAGGACCAGCAGGCTGTGCTCCAATACATTCGCTCATTGGTTCGGTTTACCCGCCCTCTGACGCCGCCGTCTCCAACCCCGTAAACTCGTCCCGGCACCTCTTTCGTCTGAAAAGAGCCACGTGGTACAGTGGAATTCTTTTATTGCTATCGGAGGTCGTTCGCATGATTCGCGGGAGCCTGTTCCATCAACAACAGACGATTGCCATCCTAACCCTCGCGTTCTCGCTAGGCATCTGGACCGGACCTGCCGAGCCGGTACTGGCCGCCAGCGGGAAGGGACATTCACCGGCCACCACACAGAAGACCACGCCGGCCGCGCAGACCGCACTGCGGTATGCCGAGGCCATTGCTCACGGCGATCGCGTGACGGCCGGACAATTGGACTTTGCCTGCCAATACCGTTTCATCACGGCCTCGCCGACGAAGGTGAAACAATTTGCTCCGGCCGGTGATCCATCCTACGAATCGTGCTGGCACACTCTGACCGAGGCGCATGCGCCGATGCTGAAACGAACGGACACGGCCATGGATGTCATCTGGCCGAGCACCGGTCCGTTGGTCTTCTTTGGAGATGATCTGCCGAGGGCTCCGGCCTCCGCCTTCGTGATGGACGTGCTGGGAACCTCCCCCCCTGGCAGCGGCCTGCAGGTGACGGTGGTCAACAGCCACGCCATTCCAGCCGGTTCGTTCCGTCTCGCAACCAGGGGCAAGATCCTGGGCGTTCCAACGACGTTGGTCCAGTTATCCGTGCAGTATCATGACCCCCTGACCTCGCCGGTCACCTATGCTGCCGGCAACGTCAAATGGACCAATACGATCAAGCGTCCGCGACGGTCGTTGAAATCCGTCACCACGCAGTGGGTCGTCTTCACGGGGCTGAAACAACACGGATTTCCTGGAGATGCCGCAGTGTTCAATCTCCCTGTCGCGTCCCAACCCGAAACGCCCGGCATGGTGGCGGACAAAATTCCTTTCGCCACAGAAATCAGCCGGGCCTTGCCTGAATCCTTGAACTGGTGGGGGCCCGACGATCAACCGGGCACCTTGATTGCTGCCGCGGCACGCGCGGCCAGCTTCCCCGACCTTCGCGACCGGGTGGCGTTGCTCAACCGAGTGCTGCTCATCGATCCCAAGCAGCCCGAGGCCCTCACCGTGTTAACGCGGCATCTCTACAGCGTGCTCCTGCATGAAGGACGGAATAGCCATCAGCTGAACGTGAAGGACCCCGCCCTGGGCATAGTGGTCGACGAGTTTTATTGGAATATTTATGCACAAGGGGCCCGCATGGACCTCTCCAACAGTATGGAAATGGGCGGCCTCTCACAACCGACACCGGCCGACTTCCTCTATCGATTGATACCAGCCCTCCAAACCTTGGTCACCATCAGACCGGAACAGCTCGACAACCGTTTTCGACTCGGGGTCGCGTACCGATGGAACAACGATCAGATTCCGATGGTCGAGACCTTCGAAGCGCTGGTCAAAGACATTCCTGACAATCGGAAAACCCCCAAGGCCGAAGCCCTGCTCCAGTTGGCGTGGTCCCGTATCAACAAAGTGTCCTGGAACCGGATTCTGCATGATCCCGAGACTCCTCGGGCCTATGCCGATGCCGAAGCCTCCTTGGCGCAGGCCGAACTTCCGCTCGATAAGTTTCTGGCCGAGTATGCGATGGCCTACAGCATGCTCTTTCTGCCGAACTATGGGGACAAAACGACGATGCTCCATCATCTCACCGAAGCCAAGCGCTGGTTCGATGAAGTGCCGGGCAAGACGGATGAAGTGTGGCGCTACTTCCTGCAGGCGGAACTGCTTAACGCCGTGCTCGCCGCCGATCCCATGTTCAAACCGATCCTGGCAACCGCTTCATAGCTCGTCTCGTACACTGCATATCGGGGGACTGACGGGAGGAACACTCGCCTTCACAGTCCCGCCGCTTCACCTCTCTTCCCCACTCCCTCGTCTTCCGCCTCGTCTCCTTGTGAACACCAGCAGGCTGTGGTAACGATGTCCCGTCACAACCCAGAAGAAGGATTCCATGCCGGCAGCATCCCAATCTCGCAGAGTGCCTGAGCGTGTCTTGATGGGAATCATCATCGCATACCACCTGAATCTAACCGGATGCTCGATCTTCGCTGGGAGTGCTCAACCTCTGATGGTCAATTCGGATCCGCCGGGCGCCAATGTCCTCATCAACGGAACCGCCGTCGGAACGACTCCTCTGCAGCATCAGGTGTCTCGCCGGGGAGAGCTCACAGTGGAGGTACAAAAACGTGGCTATAAGACGCAGTTCCGATCGACATCCAGAAAACTCAGCAGTCTCGGCATCGTCGATGTCATCGGTGCGGCGTTCTTTCTGCTACCGCTGCTCGGCCTGATTGCGCCGGGAGCCTGGGAGCAAGACCCGTCTACCATAGGTCTGACTCTCGAGCCGGATACGACACCAACCCCGGTTCCTTGACGCCGCCTCCCGAATATCACCGGTGATTCCAGAAACTGGTCCGATCTGTCGCCGATCCGGTGGAACGGTCGATCGAGATAGGTGGCCGGCGTTCTCTGCTCTTTCACAGCGTCTCCTGCTGCGGCAGACGAAAAAGATACACCCTCGCATCGAATTCGATACGATTCGCCCCTGATCTCGTCGGCTTCGCCGGCACCTCTTCGAACCCCACCGAGCTGAACTGCCGAGCATCATTCACGAAACGCAATCCATCCATTTTCACTGGACCGAGACGCACAGGATTTGCATATTCGTCCGAGGAACGATCCGGCGCCCCCAGGACAGTCCTTCAGCCAAGGAGGGAACCCATGAAATATGAAAAACTTGCATCACCGTTGCTCACCGCGTATGAGGACTTTCGCAGTTCAGGAGAGCCGGCCTTGCGGATGCGCAGCCGTGCGATGGGAATGATTTCTGCGGAGGGTCGCCCCCGCCCGGCCCGTGTCGTTGTCTTTCTCCATTGCGACGAAGAGAAGGATTTCACCGCCTTGACGCCGCAAGGCCTGCAGGTCAACCAACGCCGAGGGCGAATCCGGACTGCAATTCTTCCGCTGGAGAGTCTCGATGCTCTTTCGGAAGATGACGGCGTACACCGTATCGTGCCGGCCCGCTACCTCAAACCGCGCATGGACGTGGCCCTGCCGAAAATGCACATTCCTGAGTTTCGTGGGATGAGCTTGACCGGTCAGGGCGTCATCCTGGGCGTCGTCGACACCGGAATCGATACGAGCCATCCGGCGTTCGCCGGGCGTATTCTGAAGATCTGGGATCAAACACTTTCTGGCGCAGGTGTTCCCGAGGGAGGATATGGGGCCGAGCTCGCGGGGTCGACGTTCGCCATGACGCGCGATACCCATGGACACGGAACGCATGTGGGCGGCATTGCCGGAGGAAGCGACCCCAAGTATGGAGGCATAGCGCCCAGAGCCGACTATGTGGTAGTGAAAACCGATTTCATGAATGCGCACATCGCGGACGGGATTCGCTACATTTTTCGCGTGGCGCGGGAACTCAATCGTCCGGCCGTGGTCAACCTGAGTTTGGGCGGTCACGGGGATGCCCACGACGGCACCGACTCCCTCTCGCAGATCATCGACCAGGAGGCGGGGGCGGGCCGCATCGTCTGCTGTGCGGCGGGCAATGAAGGCAACGACAATATTCACGCGCAGTCCATCGTCGGAGGCGGTCACATGCGACGAATGCGGTTTCTCGTGCCGGACATGTCCGTGACCCTGGCAGCCCTGAACGGGTGGTACCCAGGGTCGGCTACCTTGGAGGTCTCGGTGCGGAGCCCTGGAGGATTCGTGACACCCTATCAACCCGTCATTACATTCGGCTCGCCGGTCCGAAGCTATACACTCCCGGATGGCGGGGTGACGATCGCCACCCCGGGACCGGACCCGGACAACGGCGATCACAATTTCTGGATCGAGATCAAAGGCGAGACCGACGGGCATCCGGTCGCCGGCGGGATCTGGCTCCTGCGAGTCCGCAACAACACGACCCAAGGCGCCGAGCTCCATGTCTGGACGTTGGATGACGAAGGCGGCCGCGTGGTCTTCACCGGAACGAGCGTGAAGGACTCCGTCAAAATCGGCTCTCCCGGATCGGCCTCGTCGGCCATTACCGTGGCCGCCTATACCACCAAAGTCGAGTGGACCGACGTCAATGGCGCCGACCATTCCGTGGGCTTCGAACTGGACGACATCACGGACTTCAGCAGCGAAGGGCCGCTCCGTAACGGAGCGCGCAAGCCCGATGTGGCGGCGCCTGGGGCCATGATCGCATCCACCTTGTCGACTCAATCTGCACCGACCGCCGCCTGGATCTTGGACGTGCGGAACCGCGTGAATGCCGGAACCAGCATGGCCTGTCCGTTTATTGCAGGCTTGACCGCGTTGCTCCTGCAACGGGACCCGAAGCTCGATCCGACCGGCGTGAAAGCTTTGCTCAGTCCACACAGTCGGATTCCAGGAAAAGCGTCGGGCTCATTCCACCCCAAATGGGGATTCGGCGTGATTGACGCGACTAACCTGTAGGGACCAGGGGGGAGACCGGCGATTGCTCTCCCCCCTGCGACAGGCGGCGAGATGGACTACACCAAACTCGATGCCTCGCTCAATACCGTGCTGCCCGGCTCAAGACAGAAGCCTGGCGTGACCATCCAAGTCTTCATTCATACGGTGTCACCAATCGATCAGCCAGAACTGGCCATTCTCCGGCGACACGGGATTCGCGCCGAGCGCGGGGCAACGGTCATCACGGCACTCCTGACACCCGATTCGATCGCGGACCTGTCTGATCAGCCCTGGATTCGCTCGCTCAAACTCGCCAAACAGTCGCGTCCCCTGAAGCCCTGACGTTCGACCTCCCTTCCGGATCTGTCCGAGTGGTCGTACGATGAGCGGCGACGGTCCAGTTTTTGTACTTGTCACGCGGATTGAACTCCCCTCACAATGAAGGCGAACCCCCTCCATAAAGAGAACGCCATGATTGATGTGCGGGGCTATGCAGCCATGAGCGCCACGACCCGACTGGTGCCGTTCACATTTTCACGCCGTGAAGTGGGCCGGCAGGATGTACTCATCGACATCCACTATTGCGGCGTGTGCCATTCGGATGTCCACCAGGCACGGGATGAATGGGGCGGCTCGCTGTTTCCCATGGTGCCTGGACATGAAATCGTCGGGACGGTCGAGAAGGTGGGCGCCTCGGTCAAACAATATAAAGTCGGTCAGATGGTGGGGGTGGGATGCTTCGTCGATTCCTGCCGGACCTGTCCTCAATGCAAGAAAGGGCTGGAGCAATATTGCGAGGGGCATCTGAGCTTCACGTATAACGGCAAGGAGCGGGACGGCGTCACGCCCACCTACGGCGGGTATTCCACCAAAGTCGTCGTCGATCAGCGCTATCTCGTCCGGATTCCCAAACGCTTGCGCCCCGAGGAAGCCGCGCCGCTCTTGTGCGCCGGCATTACGACCTACTCACCCTTGCGGCATTGGCGGGTAGGCAAGAAACATCGATTAGCGGTGGTCGGGCTGGGAGGCCTGGGGCATATGGCCGTGAAGATCGGCAGAGCCCTCGGCGCCGACGTGACGGTCTTGAGCCACTCCGACAAAAAACAGGCCGATGCCAAGCGGTTCGGGGCGCGAGACTTTTACGCGACCTCCAAACCGGACACCTTCACGACATTCGCCAAGCGGTTCGACTTTATTCTGGACACCGTCTCGGCACCCCATGATTTGAACGCCTATCTGGAACTGCTCAAGACCGACGGCACGATGATTCTCGTCGGCGCGCCGGACAAACCCGCTCCGCTGGGGGCATTTCCCTTAATTCTCAAGCGACGACGCCTGGTAGGCTCGTTGATCGGGGGCATCAAGGAGACACAGGAGATGCTCGACTTCTGCGCTAAACACGAGCTGGGGGCAGAGGTCGAAGTCATTCCCATCCAACAGATCAACACCGCCTACGACCGCCTCGTCCAGGGCGACGTCCGGTACCGATTCGTGATCGACATGCAATCGCTCAAACAGAATTCGTAGCACCATTTACACTATGACACTACTCGTTCCGTATACCCTCGTTAGCAATGGTTGGATTTCCAAAAAATGCGATCACTTGCCTCATATCTCTATTGCTTTGCCTTATTCTGTGCTTTTAGGTCTCGATCAATTGCCTTAATTTCCTCTTCAATTCCCAGCTTGAAGACGTCGTCTACTTGATCGAGGACGATCAGAAAATAGACGGAAGCTGTTGTCCATATGCGGTCAATATCTTCGGTTGTACACCCTTTGAAGGAAAGCCCATTTCCTTTGTCAAACTCCATATAGGTGTTCACTCCGTTGGGTCCGGTGTGCGCAAATTCTGACAATTGGTAATACACGAAATCGTAGTGCCAGCCGAGGCCTACATCTCCAGCCATAGCCTTAGTCGTTAGACCTGACCATTTGTATCTGTTAGGGTAATTCTTTATGACTCGCTCATAATCCTCTCGATCCTTCGTCCGAGCTTCAGGGCTTTTCGAGGCTAATATCCTCTGTCGCCATGGATCTTCAGGCTGTCTACTCAACGTCTCGTGGAGTTGCTCTTTAAGAACAATTCCATACTCGCAGTAGAGAACCGCCCTTTCAGCAGGGGCTTTGCCGATGTAGAGAAGCGTTACGACCAGGTCGAATAGGGATCTGGTTAGAATTCCCGCGTCCTCCGCAAACTGATGTTTGCAAAGCAGGTGGATACTACAAAACGTCTTCCAAGATTTCCTGAAGAAGAAGAGAAGCAGAATCTTGTAAAGATCTTGTTCAACGCTCGTGAGCGTTGCCTCGAATCTCGAGACCATACTGCAAAATCTGTCATGGAAACTATGTAGATCCATGCGTGTCTTCAGCTGAACTGAATGTTTTGTCCAACTTTCCGGAAGCCAAATTATCCTGAGCCTGACAAAAAACCTTCTTCTGTTCAGAATGCAGGCTCCGATTCAGGTCCACTCTCCGCGCATCGAACAGCAAGTGCCTTCCCATGCCTTCAAATTTTTCACTTTGCCAGTGAGGGGTGGTGGCCTGCTTGGTCTCCCACTGCGCGCGTCCAACGAGGGCCTTCTGAGGCCGCGCGTTGCGCGAGCACAGGGGACCACCAGGCCGCCCTATCCCGTTCCCATCTTTGCCAACTCCCCCAAATAATGCACGAAGGCTTTCATGCCGCCTGAGGCCTGGCCCCAGTCGAAGTACTCGTTCGGCGCATGGTACCCATGCTCGGGCAGACTGAGACCCATGAAGAGAATCGGCACCTTCCAGGCTTTCTGCATCGTGACCACGGCGCCGATCGATCCGCCTTCACGGATAAACGCCGGCTCTTTGCCGAAGCCCGCTTTCACCGCCCGCTTCACCGCTTCGACATAGGGCCCGTGGAACAGGCCACGGAACGGCTGCAGCATCCCCTCACGTTCGACTTTCACCGTGGGATTCAGCCTGGCGACATACTTCTTGAACAGGGCAAAGGCTTTCTCCGGAGTTTGGTTCGGCACGAGCCGCATACTGACTTTGAGTTCCCCATGGCCAGGCACCACCGTCTTGACCCCCGGCCCGTGATACCCGCCGACGAGGCCATGCACTTCGAATGTCGGCGCCGCCCAAATGCGCCGCATGACCTCCGCCGGATCCTGCGTGCGGAGCGTCTTGAATCCATAGGCCTGCTTGAAGCGATTCACCTGGAAGCCCGACTTGAGGAAGCTCGTGATCTCCTCCTTCGTCGGCTCGACCACATCGTGATAGAAGCCGGGAATCTTCACATGGCCGGTCTTCGCGTCCACACAGGCATGGACGATGTCCATCAACTCCGCCAGCGGATTGCGGGCTGCGCCGCCGGTCACCCCGGAATGGGCATCCTTAGACCCGGTCCGCAGGACGAGTCGCGCGCCGAGCAGGCCCCGCAACCCATAGGGCATCGCCGGTTTATTTTTCGAAAGCCAGATCGTATCCGAAACGACGACCGAATCCGGCCGCGGAATCGCCACACGGTTCTTGATCGCCGCCGCGAAACTTGGACTGCCGTTCTCTTCCTCCAGCTCCCACAAGAACCGCACGTTGATCGGCACGCCCTGCTCCACCGCATACCGCGCTCCGAACAAGGCCGCGAGGGCCGGACCCTTGTCATCGGTCGCTCCACGCCCGCGGTAGATGTCGTTGTCCTTCTGAAACGCAAAGGGGGCCTGCTTCCACTCCGGCTCTTGCGCCGGCTGCACATCCATGTGATTGTAAATTGTGACGGTCGGGTAGGTCGGACCGATCGTCCATCCACCCGAGACCACCGGATAGCCAGGGGTTTCGACGATGTGCGCCTCCGCGCCGGCATCCCGCAGATATTGCGCAGCCAGCTCCGCCATGCGCCTGATATCCGGGGCATGCTGAGGATCCATACTGATCGACGGAATCTCTACCGCCTGCCCCAGCATGTCTTCATACCGCGGACGGACATCGTTGATATAGGTGTCTAACTGCCGCTCCAAGTCGCGCATCGTGGTGCCTCCTGGTGATCGGCGGCGATTATATCGACTCGAAGAGAGAAAGCACAGGACGACGGCGATGATCGGCACAAAGAATGGTAGAATGCGCCTGATGAGCGACGATTCCTCTCAGACCAAGTGGCGCATACGTACATGGCTGCTCTGCACTGTGACCTGCACGACCGTCGGCATGGTCATGGATACCTCCATCGTCTCGGCTCAAGAAGTGGTCACCGTGCAAGAGATCCTGGCCGACCCCTCGCTCTTTCACTTGCGGCAAATCACGTTGCGGGGAACCGTGCGCAACGTCCAGCCGCTCGATCCCTACGAGATCCCGGCCGGCTCCACTTGTTACGGCGGCTACTTGTTCAGCTTGGAGGATGACACGGCCATGCTATCCGTCGCCGTGCCGGGGCTCTGCGGAGTCCCGATGGTGAAAGACCCCGACGTGGAAGACGGCGCGCGGGTGGCGGTGGATGCCACCGTTCAAGCCCCCAGCCATGGAGGGTACGCATTGAGCTTTAAAGGTGGAACGATCGCCATGGATCAGGAGGGGATCGTGCAAGCGATTGCGAATCGCATCACACCGCTCGCCGAATAGGCTATGACGTACCCTCTCCGTGATTCTATTCCTTCACTGGCCGCTCCCTCCGAGACGCGCGTGGGCTGGATCGGTACCGGCGTCATGGGGACGCCCATGTGCCAGCATCTGCAGCAGGCCAACTATCGGCTCACGATCTATACAAGGAACCGGAGCAAAGCTTCCGTCGTGCTTGCCAAGGGAGCGACCTGGGCAGATTCTCCCGCCGCCGTGGTTGAGCAGACCGACCTGGTCGTGACCATGGTCGGATTTCCCGCAGATGTCCGCGAAGTCTATTTCGGCGAACACGGATTGTTGGCCGCCACGCGTCCAGGGATGGTGCTGGTCGACATGACCACCACCGAACCGTCACTCGCACAGGAAATCGCCCTGGCTGCCCAGGAGCGCGGAGCCTTTGCCGTCGACGCACCGGTCTCCGGCGGGGATGTCGGCGCACGTAATGCCACTCTCTCCATCATGATCGGTGGCGCCACAAAGGCGGTCCAAGCCATCGTGCCATTGCTCGAATGCCTGGGCAAAAAGATAGTCCATCAGGGCGACCCAGGCGCGGGACAACATGCCAAGCTCTGCAACCAAATCGTGATTGCCGGGACCATGATCGGCGTCTGCGAGAGTCTGCTCTACGGTTACAAGGCGGGGCTACAGTTAGATCGCATGCTGGATTCCATTCGCGGCGGGGCCGCCGCCTGCTGGACACTCGACAACCTGGCGCCGCGGATTCTTGCCCGTAATTTCGATCCCGGATTCTTCGTCGAACATTTCATCAAAGACATGGGAATTGCGCTGGAGGAAGCGCGCCGACGGCAGCTCACCTTGCCTGGCCTCACCCTCGCGCATCGGCTTTACGAAAGGGTGCAGACGCTCGGTCACGGTCGAGCCGGCACCCACGCCCTGATGCTGGCGCTCGAAGATCTGTCCCACATCGACTTGCCCAATCCTCCAGCCTCACCATGACCAGAGGAGTTGTATGAGAACGGTCACTCTGCCCATCTTTTTGGCACTCATTATTCTGGTGAGTTTTTCCGCCTGCAGCGGGAGTCGGGGTCTCAACCGCCAAGCCTTGCAGGAATCGTTTCACGACAATCCCGACGTCGTCACCGACCAAGACATCGCGGCTACCATGGCGCTGCAGGGGCACCTGCCTGCGCCCTATCGCCTCGCCATTTTCTTTAAACACAAAGATTTCCCGAGCCGGCCTGCGCTGCGAAAAGTGGACTGGGTCAGTGCGGACGCCGACCGTGTACAACAGGCGCTTGAGTCGGTCAAAGAGGAGGGCATTCTCCGGCAGAGCTTTCTCCTCGCCAACTCGACCGTGCAGGGCACGACCTTTCGCGACATCCGCCTGGCCGCCGCCCGGTACAATGCTGATGCGATTCTCGTCATCGACGGCGCTTCCGCGGTTGAACGCTACAACAATGGTCGCGCCTGGTGGTATGCGACCGGCATCGGCGCCTACCTCGCCCACGGAACCGAAAGCCACGCGCTGTTCATGATGGAAGGTACTTTGTGGGATGTGCGGTCCGGCTATCTGTACGGGACGCAAACGGCGGAAGGAGAGACGACACTCATCGGCCCGGCGACGTCGCTTGAGGATAAGGTCGCAATTGCTGAAGCCAAGGATGTGGCATTGGAACGATTTGCCAAGGAAGTCGCCGAGATGCTGCGGCTGATCAAAGAGAAGCAACGAGTTCCCAACTGAACATTGGTCCCCCGGATGCTCAAAATGGCCTCCGGGCAAGGCCGCAGGGAACGAAGGACTGAGGCGTACTCCTTGTAGTACGTCGAAGTCTTGAGTGAACCGAGAACGAAGCCCGAGGCCATTTTCAGCATCCGGCTCACGGACTGTCGAAGGTCCAGAGAATCCCGGCCAGCACCAGATGTTGGTTCGGTGTGAGGCTGATCACACCCGGTTGGATTTCTCCTCGACTGAAGAATCCACCCCCCGCCCCGGTGGATTCATCCCACCGATGTTCGAGCCGCACGATCGTGTTGGTCCATTTGTAGGGAATCCTGTACTCAACGGTCGAGGTCACCGCCTTCACGAATTGCTCCGATCCGGTCCAGCGACCGTTGCGATCCCAATAAAACTCCGGCCTGACCGCGACTGCCCAAGGCCCCGTCACATGCCACCTCGCCACGACGTTTCCGCCCATGACGAATGCCCGCGGACTTCCTGGACGATTCGCAATGTTCTCGGTCCCGATATCATAGGACGCTGCCACTGTCAGGTCATCGCTCTTCCATTCCACGATATGGTTGGCATAGAAGCGCCAGAACTCAAAGGCGGTGTTGGTCTGGTCCGGCCCTCCGTACAACGTTTGAGTCAGCGTGAGGCGCGGAGTGGCCTTGTACGCCCACTGACCACCGTAACTCGGTTGATCGTTGGGGTGGGATAAATGGTAATAGCCGTTCACGATGAAGGCAGTAACCATGAGATCGTCCGTGACTGGATACTTGGCATTCACCCCGAACATCAGGTAGGGCGTATTGTCCGCGATCCACGAACGGGTGTAGTTCGCATTGTCTTTGGCATACAGCGACTCATAGCCGATGAGGCTGTTGAATAACCCGGCAGTGATCGTCAGGCCCTTCCCAACCGGAGCGAGGTAGGAGACATTCGCGCGATGAACCTGCCGCAGTGTATCGGCTCCGCTGACCTCTCGTTCGCCCGGAAGAAAAGCAAAATTCTGAGAGTCGTATCCACCCTGGACGCCGAGTTCCATTCCCCAACGGGACGATTCGCTCGTATCCTTACGGACGTAGGCCAGCGCCATATTCGGCGCGAACTCGTTATGGCGGACCGCTGTCGCGCGATTGCGCCACAGATGGTTTTCCGGAAAGTTGAAATTGAGGACATAGCTGGCATCGAGATAGGCGCCGTAATGCCACAGACCGGTATCGGTCCCGGTTGTCGGAGTCGGATCGGGCGCGGAGCTGGTTTCAGCGGCATGTGCCGGGGCGATCAATACACACAAGAGAACCAGCCACCAGAGCCGGCTCAACAGACTGGACGGGACAGTCTTCATGGCCATGCCGACATCGTTGCGCGAAGGCATGGCGGGCTTCATCTCATGCTCACCTTCCAACAAGCTCGCACCTCTCACTGCACCAACCATACGTTGTTTTGCGTCAGGACAGGATTAAAACCGAGCATGCAGGTGTGAGGGAAATGTACAAGGCGGCAGGGAGCACTCATTCCGTCCGGAGACGATAGCCGACACCCAGTTCCGTCACCAGATGACGTGGCTGAGCGGGATTGGCTTCGACCTTATTCCTCAGTTGACGCATATACACGCGCAAATAGTGCCCCTCCTCCACATGCAGAGGACCCCACACCTCCTTGAGTAATTGGCGATGGGTCACGACCTTCCCAGCATAGCGGACGAGCGTCGTCAGCAATTTATACTCAATCGGCGTGAGATGGACCTCCGTTCCTGAGACGAAGACCTGCCTTCTCTCCAAATCCACGCTCAGATCGCCGAACGTGCACACCGTCTCGACCGCGTCACCCGCCGGGCGATTGGCATGCCGCAAGGCAGCGCGCATGCGGGCCAGTAACTCCTCCACGCCGAAGGGCTTCGTGACATAATCGTCGGCGCCGAGGTCGAGTGCCGCTACTTTCACCTGTTCCTGGTCTCTGGCAGAGAGCACGAGAATCGGAATGGTCGCCCATGCCCGGATCTGCCGGATCACCTCAGTGCCATCCCTATCGGGAAGGCCGAGGTCGAGCAGAATGATGTCGGGATTGCGGGACGACGCTTGCGCCAGCCCTTCCTCGCCGGTCGTCGCCTCGTACAGTCGGTATCCATAGGGCGGAAGTGTCGTGCGAAGAAATCGCCGGATTTCCGCTTCGTCTTCGATGAGCAGCACGGTTACGTCGTGGGTCGTCACAGATTGCATGGGTATCAACCGGTCCTATGTCGCCGCGCGATCGCGCTCCAGCGCTTCCGGCTCGACCGCCGGCTGGTCCTTTTCGGTCGGGAGCGTGAAGCGGAAGACTGCACCGCCACCCGAACGATTTTCGGCCCAGATTCGCCCACCGTGTGCGTCGATGATCCCCCGGCAGATCGTCAATCCCAGTCCGACCCCGCCCTCCCGATCGGGATGAACTCGATAAAATTTCTCGAAGATCCGCGCCTCTTCTCCCTGCGGGATGCCGTGACCCCGATCCGCCACTTCCGTCAATATTGCCCCATCGTTCACCGCCGCCGTCACTTCAATGGGACTGCCTGCAGGAGAATACTTCGCGGCATTCTCCAGCAAATTAACCAGCACTTGCTCGATCAACACCCCATCAACCAGCAGCAGCGGGAGATCCTGCGGAAAGGCCGTCGAGACCGGGTGGCCGGCCAATCTCGCGCCTACTCTCGTCAAGGCAGTCCCTACGACTTCCTCCAGCACGTTCCAATCCTTACGCAATTGCATGGATCCGGCTTCCAGTCTGGTCATATCCAGCAGATTCTTCAGCAACCGATCCAGCCGGCCGGCCTCATCGCTGATGGATCGGATCAATTCCTGCTGGCTCGCCGCTTCCAATGGGCGGTTGTTATTCAGCAGCGCGCTGGTCGCACCGACGATCGTCGCGAGCGGCGTCCGCAGATCATGCGACACCGAGCTCAGGACGGCGTTGCGCATGCGTTCTGCTTCCGTCTGCACGTG
Source organism: Nitrospira sp. (assembly GCA_023248215.1). Taxonomy (GTDB): domain Bacteria; phylum Nitrospirota; class Nitrospiria; order Nitrospirales; family Nitrospiraceae; genus Nitrospira_A. The sequence goes on along the minus strand of JAHFEW010000053.1, from coordinate 1,834 downwards.
GGCTTCCTGTGTTTCCTCCGCCCATCGCGCGCGTTCCAGCGCCAAGGCTATCTGATTCGCGAATGTCTCGAGGAGGTGAAGCTGTTCCGGATCGAGCAGTTCGGTGGGTCGCGTCGATCGCACGGCCAGGACGCCGACCGGGCCCTGCGAACCGAGTAGCGGCAGATAGAGGGAATCCGATCCGGGGAGCGTATTCGTGCCATGGCCCGCAGGTTCTTTATGGTCGAAGACCCATTGTGAAATGCCGGCTTCCTTAGGATCGAGGTCGAAATGGAGCGCGTCACCCCGATGAATATGCACCCGGCCCTCCCGATCCGGAAGAAAGACAGCCACCTGACAATCGAAGACGTCGTGGATATGCCGGGAAGCGACAGAGGCCAGTTTGTCCAACCCGCGTTGAGTGACGAGCTCCCGGCTCATCGCATAGAGAGCGGCGGTTCGTTGCTCACGCACCAGAGCCGCCTCCGCCTGCTGGCTCTTATGGGAGGCCAGCCGGCTGATCAGCAGCGCGACCACCAACATCACCGCGAATGTCAGCAGGTACTGCACATCCGAAACGGCGAATGAATAATATGGAGGAATGAAAAAGAAATCGAAGGCGGCGACACTCATCAACGAGGCCAACGCGGAGGGTCCCCGGCCCCATCTAGTGGCGACGACGGCGACTCCGAACAGATACACCATGATGAGGTTGGCCTGACCGAAGTAAGGGGACATGCCCCAACTCAATGCCGTGCAGCCCACGACCACCGCGGAGGCATAACCGTAGTTCCGGCGCCCACTGGTCCGTTGAAGGAGCCCCGTCGCCATGGGCCTGCCGGGACCGGCTTCACCGGTCATCACATAGATGTCCATGTCGCCGCTGCCGCGAACGAGATCGTCCACGACTGAACCGAAGATCCACTCCTTCCAACGTGATCGCAGCGGTTTTCCGACGATGATTTTCGTGGCATTGCGGCTCCGGGCATAGGCCAGCAGCTGCCGGCCCACGTCGTCTCCGGTCAACGTGACTGTGTCGGCGCCCATCTGCTCCGCCAGCCGGAGTGTCTCCAAGCCGCGGCTACGCTCGACATCGGGCAGGCGAAGATGCTTCGAGGTCTGCACATAGACGGCGATCCATTTGGCATGCAGCCCGGCGGCCATCTTCCGTGCCGCACGGATCAGCATCGGCCCGCGCGCTTTCAGGTTCACACAGACCATGATGGTCTCCGCCGCGGGCCAGGTGGCGACGACCGCGTGGTCCCGGCGATACACCTCCATTTGTTGATCGACGCGTTCGGCTGTCCGGCGTAAGGCCATCTCCCGCAAGGCGATCAGATTGCCTTTTCTGAAAAAATGCTTGAGTGCCTGCTGAGCCTGTTCCGGCATATAGACCTTGCCGTCCTTGAGGCGCTGCAGCAGATCATCCGGAGGCAGGTCGATCAGTTCGACGTCGTCGGCCTGTTCAAGCACCGAGTCCGGCACCGTCTCACTGACCCGCACGCCGGTAATTTGCGCGACGGCATCGTTCAGGCATTCCAGGTGTTGCACATTGACGGTCGTGTAGACGTTGATGCCGGCTTTCAGGAGTTCCATGACGTCCTGCCAGCGTTTCGGATGGCGGGAGCCCGGCGCGTTGGTATGGGCCAATTCATCCATCAGCAGGATCTGAGGGTGGCGCGTGACTGCCGCATCTAAATCCACATCGCGGAGTACGGTACCTCCGTGCGCCACCTCGCGGGCCGGAAGGACCGGCAGTCCCTTGAGCAGGGCTTCCGTTTCAGCCCGGCCATGGGTTTCAACCCAGCCGATCATGACATCGACCCCGTCTTGCTGTTGCTCATGTGCCGCTTGC
>JAHFEW010000001.1 GCA_023248215.1 Nitrospira sp. | reverse complement strand
CCTGCATAGGCTGCTGCCAGAACATAAAAAAGCCCTTGTCCCGCCAATAGCACTCGATACAACGTAGACTGTGTTGCCAAGACTACGTTGGAGACAAGAGCTCCAATCATGGCAAAGGGCACGAGCCATCGACACAGCTTATGACTGAACAACTGCCACGCAAAAATCCCATACCGAAACGGATTCAACATTGGCAGACTTCGCATCAGCACGGCAATCCCTCTTAAGACGGTCCGGACCTTGCGCTGGTATTCCTTCTTCTCATCCGTCAAATTCCTATAGTATCCAATGCTTTCTGAATCCGAGACACCACGGAGACCGGCCTTCATCGAATTCAGCAACGTATTGAAATCACTTTGTAGATCATCCGCCCACGGGGTACAAACGGTCCTTCTCGCGGCAAAAAATGACCCACTGAGACCAACCAACGTATTGACCTGCGTTTCCAATTGGCGAAGCAGCATCTCATACTTGACGTACGCGCCCTCTCCGCTCAGATTTCCCTCCGCATCCACAAATTGATCCACACTACTCACGCAGCCGACGGTTGGATCATGGAATGATTTCACGATATTGGCAATGCCTTGAGGCGGTAGCGTGGTGGCCACATCCGAGAACACCAACACCTCTCCACTCGTTTGGCTAACCGCCACCTTCTGCGCAGCTTCCTTCCCCCTTCGTTCGGGTGCGCGTATGAGCCGCACACCTGATGACGCATAAGATCGTACGATTTCGTCCGTTCGATCCGACGAGCAATCAGACGCCACCACTATTTCGAGACGCTCCTGGGGATACTGTTGCTGGAGCGCGTTTTCGATCTTCTCCTTGATGCGCGCTTCCTCGTTATAGGCCGTAATCACAAATGTGACCGTTGGCTGAATATCACCAACCAGCACAGGCCGATTCCTGATACAGGAAATGGCCAGCAACACCAGAAAATAGCCTGCATAGGCGTAAAATATAAACACCAGCGAGCCCCAGAATGTCCACTCAGCAAACCACATCGTTCCGTATCCCACGGTTATCACTCACCGATCCATCGAGCCCCTCTCACCTGCCACTCGGCGATTCAACTGACCCGAGGCCGTTCAGAAACACGCCGCTGCCCCTCCCTGACCTCCGGCGAACACGTAGTGCCCACTCCCTCAGCTCGCTGAACGTCTTGAACGGCACTACAAATTCGTGCGAGATCGCGCGCAGACAATAATTCGTGCGTTGGAAGCGTGACGAGGCGCTCCGCTATCATCGTCGACTGGGGCACATCTTGTGACGAGAGTTTCTCGCGAAGTTCGGCAATATATTGAACCGACGACGGATACATGGAGCTCACTCCAAGTCCCTGCTCCACTGACACCCGACACAATGCTTCCTTCTCTTGCTTAGAACGCATTAAGAGAGGCAATCGCAGATAGACTGAGTGATCTCGCCCAGAGGGCTTGATTGTCTGAACAGGACTTGAGCCCAGAGACCGAAGCACCTGCTCGGCATGTGCCACACGACTCGCGGTCGCACGAGCAAGCCGTTCCTTCCAGCGTCGCAACAATCCCGCACGGACTGGATCCATGCGAGTGACCGGAAAATCCGTGTAGAATTTCGTTTCCCCGAGTTTCAAAAACGGAAGCCCGGCAGGCAACCAGTAACGCGACGGGTTGATCAACAGCTGTGTTGCTGCCACTTCCAGCCAGTTCTTCAACATGCCGAGCACCGATTCCTCAGGGAGTTGAGCATACTCACGAGTGATGGCTTCGCCGATCCGATCATCATTCGAAAAAATCGCTCCTCCGGATCCACAGGTAATGTTTTTCCCCCTTCCAAAACTCAGGAAAGCCACATCGCCCATAGTTCCGAACGGTCTACCCTCACGATCACCGCCAAAGGCCTGTGCCACATCTTCCACCACAAAGATACCTCGCTGACCACAAAGCTTGACGATCCGTGGCACATCAACCCCAATGCCTAACAGATGCGTCGCCAGTACACACAAGACCGTGGAGTCCGTCATCTGTGTCAGCTGATCAAAATCGAAGTCGAACGAAAGCGGGTCCACGTCACACAGCGCGACTGACAATTGAGCCCGAACCACAGCCGACGGCACGGAAAAACATGTATACCCCGGAACGACCACCTTCTGCCGCCCAGAAAGACCATGTAGGGCCTGGAGTATGAGGCTGAGTGCAGCTTTTCCGGATGACACAAACCACACATGCTTCACTCCGAAGTACTCGCGAAACTCGGCTTCACGTTGCCGGATCGTCGTCTGTGGACGTACGAGACCCACTAAACCCTGTATGAGGTCGCGCCAGTCGATCGGTGCAGCAGATGGGGGAAGTGTTCGTTGCGCCTTCATGGAAGGTGCTTCACAATGTGAGGTCCGAGCAAATTTGCGACCGCTACAGGCAATTTCTGCCACAGATGTATGGCGAGGGCATATTTCGGATTCTCTGGATTGAGCTGAGGCAGCTGACGCCCGTCTTTCATCCAATAGTACCAATGAAGCTGTTTCGGCTGGGCCCCCCATTGCTCCTTGAAGCGATAGGTTCCGCTATCAGGCGTCGAGCGTCCAAAGTCGAAGACCTGAAATCCCTGCTGGCAGGCATAGTCCAACACGGTGCCGTAGAGCAACATATTGGGGGCGAGCTTGTTAAACCGTTTGTCTGACGCCGCCCAAGGGATCTCCAGCGCAGAGCGGAATCCATAGAGAAAACCTGCGGCGACCGGCGTTTTGCCATGAGAGACGACGCAGATGCGCGCCTCCTTCGGAAAAATCTCAAGGATCTTGGCGAAAAAGCCCTTCGCATATACCGGCGTCCCCAAATCACGCATGCATCGCGAAAACACGGCATAAAACTCGTCGAGACACTCGCGCCCTCCCACGCGCGCCAGCATGCCTTCTTTTTGTGCGCGACGAACCTGGCTCCGCAACTTGGAGGGGAACTCCTTCACGAGTTGCTCATATGACGTCGGCAATGGCAGACGCATAGACACTTTTCGCTCACTAGAAACCCAGGAGGTGTTCGTCGCCTCTTGGTGTCGAAGCTCGACATGGTCTGCATTCAACGCTTTAGCCTGGTCAATTGTAAACGCCTCAAGTAGAGACCGCCCTTCCTGAGAATCTGCGATCAGACCACCATAATTTACGAACGGCAAGGACACCAGGAATCGACCAAACCCTCGACTCGCCAAGAGAACCAGTGGAACCATACCCTGGACAGTTCCATCCTGCCCCTTGACGGCAACATAATACGTAGGATGTCCAAATGCTTCCTCAATGACTCGGCGCCAGCCGGCAAGATGATATCCGGCAGACATGGGAGACCTCACCACATAGGTATCCCATGCCAAGACCTCGGCATCGGTTCGACCCAACATTGAAGGCACTAACGCACTCATGATGGCAACACTACCGATGCCCACTTTCACGCATGGCGGCATCAAGAACCGCTGCTAATTCTCCTGTCAGCGATCGATACTCAAACCGATTCACACGCGTGGCATCGGGCGGAGGAAGCTTCTGCTCTCCTGTCGCGAGCTCGCTCAAGAGCACCTTAATACTCGCTATCTGGTTGGGACTACTTACCCCCAAGGCATGACGATTGACTAAATTGGCTGTCGCACCTTCCCCACCGATAAGCAGGAGGGGGCGGCCGGTCGCGACATATTCATAGATTTTCGCCGGCACCTGCAATGGCGAGTCTGGCTGGAGCACCAACAACACGCTGGATCGTTTCATCTCTCCCAGGCACAGACTGTGCGAAATCGGTGGCTCCCGCCGGAGAAAACCATGTTGCTCAAGGTCGACTGCGTATCGTTCACACTCTTGATCGGTCGTATCCCACCCGCCTACGAAACGCAATCGGATCGCTTCCGGTTTCAAGCAACCATCCCGAAACATCTCCCACACCGCTTGTAATAAGACGCGCGGCGTTCTCTTTCCATAGACCGACCCAAAGTGGCACAGCTCATAGCCGCCGAAGATCGAGGCGACATCGGATTTCCCGTCCAAAGCCTGCTCAGGCGTAAGCACATCTCGGTCAAATCCATTGGGGATCCATATACAGCGGTCGCGGATGTCGCCATATTCCTCGATGAGTCGATCACGAAGCTCCTCAGTGTTGGCAATGATTCGACTAGCGGCCCGACAAGCTTGCGCCTCAGCCATTTGTGACTTTTTAGTCAGCACCTGAGAGCTGAATGAATAGTAGGGGTTACAATTCCAAGGATCGCGGTAATCCAGTACGAGAGGCCGCTTGAGCCGCTTGGCAAGAGTGCAGCCCACTAAGAAGCTGGTCCAAGGCCCACCTGTCGCGAATATAACGTCTGGCACCCCCTTCTCATTGATTTGTCGCAGTTGCCGTACAGCCTGGCCGTACCACCCGCATTGCCGGTCTGGAAACGCGAATGCCCAATCCAGCAGAAAATCTTTCACGTTCGCGCAAGGTGCCGCCGCTGAATTTGCTGAGGGAACAATCTGGTCTTTCTGTTGCGGTTTCTCCCGATCCTCACCGACCGTCTTCCTAAATAGCTCTCGAAGTCGTTCACGACTCTGCAGAATCTGTTGAAGCCGATCCCTATAGGGCACACGCGTGACATCGACTGTCGCCGGCACTCGTTCACCAAGTTTCTCATCAACCTGGTGTGCCGGATAAATGCACTCAGGCGTCGTCGTGAGTACCTGGGGCTGCCACCCGTACCCTGGCAAATTTCGACAGAAGCCAAGTGGTCGCATCGCGCCGCTCGCGGCAACCGGTGGGAAATAGTAGGCGACTATGAGTACTCGCTTCACCGGCTCACCGCCCGTTCTCTAAAAGCCTGAGTGCCGTCGGTACTCGTTAGGCAACCTGCCGGGCATGAAGTTGGTCACGGAGCACATGGACAATCCGCTCAGAGGCATGTCCATCCCACAGCGGAGGAGGCACAAGCGGAATACGAGGACTGTCGAGCGCTTTCATAGCTTCACTCAAAATTCGTGCGGGTGCCGCCCCAATCACTCGATTCGTTCCATGCGTCACGGTGATCGGGCGTTCAGTATTTTCTCGGAGGGTCAAGCAAGGGATTCCAAGCACGGTCGTTTCTTCCTGAATGCCTCCAGAATCGGTCAAGACAAGACGGGCATTTGCAATCAGTGACATGAAATCGAGATACCCGATCGGATCCATACAGTGCACGCCCTGCGGTGGAGTCGGCGCAGAACCGAAGTACAGCCCAGGACCAAAACTTCCGATTGCTTCCAGTGCCTTTTTCGTTCGCGGGTGGATAGGGAAAATTATCGGCATGCGCCGAGATATTTCCAGCAACGTGTCGATCAATCCCCTCAGCACCTTGATATCATCGACATTAGACGGACGATGCAGAGTCGCCACGGCATACGGCGCATTGTTCAACTGTAAACGCTCCAGGATCGTGGAATTGGCCCACAATCGACGAGACGCCTCGAGCGAATCAATCATCACATTCCCGACAAAGAATATTTTCTTTTCCGACACTCCTTCGGCAAGAAGATTGCGCCTCCCGCTTTCCTCGGTCACAAAGAGGTAGTCGGATACTGCGTCTGTGACAATGCGGTTGATTTCCTCCGGCATAGACCGATCACCACTTCGCAGTCCGGCCTCGACATGTGCAACCGGCACATGCAACTTAACCGAGGTCAGCGCCGCTGCCATAGTGGAATTCACGTCACCGACCACCACCACCACATCGGGACGTTCCCGCTCCACGATCGGTTCCAGCCGCTTCATGACCTCGGCGGTCTGAACGGCATGGGTGCCAGACCCCACATCCAGCGAGACATCCGGCAATGGAATCTGTAAATCCTCGAAGAACTGCCCAGCCATCTTGACATCATAATGTTGTCCCGTATGCACCAGGAGCGATGTTATGTCCGGATGCTTGCGCATTTCTCGCATCAACGGCGCGATCTTCATAAAGTTTGGTCTGGCCCCGACAATATTGAGTAATTTCATTGAACATGCCCTTTTTTTCATAGTGTCGCGTCTCAAGCCCTCCGACGCGTCCAGCACCGGGTGCTCCGCAGGCGGTCTCATTCCTAGGACAGATATTAAGAAGCCGAAACAGGATCTTGTCGCACCAAGTCTGAAAGGATTTCAAACTCCGCGACATGGAACAGTCTGTTGGCGAGGTCAACTTCTCCTCGACGATGGCGGTCTAAATCCGTCAGCAGGGCGCCAGCATTGTAGATGCCCCGCTCTCGAACAGTTCGGCTCCCCAGAATGTCGCGAAGTGGCTCATAAAGATCATGCGCAAACCACTTCTTGCTCGCGGTAGGAAACCCCATCTTGTCTACCCGTCCCCGCACGGACTCAGGAATCCGACCCCTCATCCCTTCTCGAAGCACATACTTATTCCACGGCCCTCGTACCTTCCAGTTGTCAGAAAGGCCCCAGACAAACGACACCAGGCGATAGTCGAGAAATGGAAGCCGCGCCTCAACTGAATTGGCCATGGAATTTCGATCTTCGATTCGGAGATACAGGGGCAGCGGGGCTGACACGACCGACTGTTTCAGTGAATTCGACAACGTGCCAGAGGTTGGCGGAATCTCTTCATTGATGAAATGCTTGGTCAAGTCCGTTGAAAACCATGGATTCCGGCGTAGACGTGCCTGACGCCTTGCCTGAGCCCATTGCCGGTACGCGTCGATTCTATACATTTCCCAAGAGAGACAACGACTCGCCGCGTCAGTGAAGCGTACACGTGAATTTCCGCCATGAACCGTCGTATAGGCCGTCACAGCCTGCCATGCCTCTCTCATTCGTCCCTGTCGAATGAGGGCGACCCAATAATCTTGGAAATAGCTCGAATACCCACCGATCGTTTCATCCGCCCCTTGCCCATTCAGTACAACCCGAATCCCTTGCGAGGCAGCAAGCCGCATCAGTTGGTACCCGACCACGGCGGTCATGGTGTGCATCGGCTCGTCCTGAAACCACAGGAGCTTGCGCAAATCATTCCACAACTCAGCGGGACTGGTTTCGAGCTGTCTTAATTGGGCACCGGTTTGCGTCAACGTGTCGGCAATGTATTTCGACTCGTCGAACTCCTTGGCCATATAACAAAAGGCTTGGAGGGATTCAGTTTCCTCGCCGGCACGATCGCCGCGTTGGCGGGCAGCGGCACAAATGATAGCCGTCGAATCCAACCCCCCGGATAAGCACACTCCGACTGGAACATCACTGCGCATGCGGATCCGAACCGAATCTTCAAAAAGATCCGCAAACGTCTCGGCAGGGTTATCGGATACCGCCGGAGGCAGTGCATCAAGAGCCCAAAAGGACCATTGGTGCCAGGCGCCATCTAGCGTCACCTCAAACCCACTCCCTGGAGAAATTTGCTGGATGCCCTCATAGAATGTCTCAACCTGACTATCTAGACGCCCCTCCAGGAGAAATCTGGCGGCAGTCCGCCAGTTGAGTTCACCCTCCCGGTATCCAGAGGCGCGCAATGCCTTGATCTCAGAAGCGAACTGTATGACCTCTGTGTTGCGGCTGTAATAGAGAGGTTTGACGCCGAATCGGTCGCGCGAACCAAAGAGGCGGCGATGTCGGCGATCATAGATCACAAACGCCCACATCCCATTGAGCTTGGACAAACACTCACGGCCCCACTGACGATACGCTGCCAGCAGCACCTCACTGTCCCCGCTCGACCGAAACTGATACCCCAATTGTCGAAGCTCTGAACGTAATTCGACGTAATTGAAGATTTCACCATTGAACACGAGCACATACTGACCATCCTCGCTGACCATCGGTTGATGGCCCGCGTCGGACAAGTCAAGAATCGAGAGACGACGAAACCCCATTCCGACGGAACCATCCAAATAGACGCCGCCATCATCGGGACCTCGATGAAACAAGCTCTTGGCCATCCGCTCGACAGCCCCTCGCTCTATCGGCCTTCCCTTCAACCCTATGGCAACTGCGATACCACACATAGGAACAATCCGCACCCTTCGTGACAGGCCGTCAGCGATTACACATTACTTGGGAACGACCTGGCGAAAATACTCGGTGGCCTTCCTGATGCCATCCTCGAGCTCCACTTTCGGCTCCCAGCCCAACAGACTCTTGGCTCTCGTGATATCAGGTCGACGCACCTTCGGATCATCGGCAGGAAGGGGGCGTTCTTCAATCACACTTTTTGACCCGGTCAATTTCAGGATAATGTCTGCAATTCCACGCACAGTGAGTTCTCGTGGATTGCCGATATTGACAGGGTCATGGATGCTGTCCAATATGGCATCGGGTTTCTGGGTGAGAAACTTCGTGCGATCCGTGCGCTCTGCAACAGACTTATCAGACTTGACCATCAACAACGCCACGATACCACGAACCAAATCATCGACATAGCAAAAGCTGCGAGTTTGGGAGCCATCTCCGAAGACTGTCAGGGGTTTTCCTTGCAGTGCCTGCACGATAAAATTCGACACGACGCGGCCGTCCTTCGGTCTCATTCTCGGGCCATACGTGTTAAAAATTCTGACGATACGCGTATCCAAACCATGATACCGGTGATAGGCCATCGTCATAGCTTCAGCAAATCGCTTCGCCTCATCATAGACCCCGCGCGCGCCAATGGGATTCACGTTTCCCCAATAGGATTCCGGCTGAGGATTGAGCAACGGGTCTCCGTAGACTTCAGAAGTGCTCGCCAACAAGAAGCGCGCGCCCTTGGCTTTCGCCAGCCCCAACGCTTTATGTGTCCCGAGCGCGCCCACCTTCAAGGTAGCAATCGGCATCTCGAGATAGTCCTGTGGACTGGCCGGCGAGGCAAAATGCATGACAGCGTCCAATTGTCCGTCAACATGCAGATAGTCACAGACATTGTATTTCACAAAACTGAACCTCGGATTTCCCATCAGGTGAGCAATGTTCTCCGCACGTCCGGTGATCAAATTATCCAGCGCGATCACATCATGCCCCTGCCCAATCAGCAGCTCAGATAAGTGACTACCAAGAAACCCTGCCCCGCCCGTAATAAGAACTCGCATGAATCATTTCCTCCTTCGCGTTCAATATCCTGCCGCTAATCGAGCTCAAACTCTTTCTTCCAATCGGAATCACCTTCAAGCGGCTTCTGCTCCGTCTTGAGCAAGACACAATTCTCGAGGACGAGCACGTCCATCTCCGTTCGCATAAAACACCGATAGGCATCCTCCGGTGTACTGACAATCGGTTCCCCTCGAACGTTGAAAGACGTATTCACCAGCACCGCATGCCCGGTTTTTGCTTCAAAAGCCTTAAGCAGGGCGTAGTACCGTGGGTTCGTGTCCTGATGCACCGTTTGAACTCGCGCCGAGTAGTCAAGGTGGGTGACCGCAGGAATATCAGACCGCGGGACATTCAGCAACTCAATACCCCACAACCCTTCCTGGGTTGCACTCACAGGGAGCCGCCGTTTTTCGACGACAGGAGCCACCAGCAGCATGTAGGGACTGTCAGCATTCAGGACGAAATAGTCGGATGCCCGCTCCCTCAAAACAGACGGTGCAAATGGGCGAAACGACTCTCGATACTTAATCTTGAGGTTCATCACCGACTGCATGTCCCGATTGCGGGCATCGCCCAAGATGCTTCTGCCACCCAAAGCACGAGGGCCAAATTCCATGCGTCCCTGCAGCCACCCCACGACCTTACCCGCTGCAAGTTCTTCCGCCACACAAGCATACAGCTGTTCATCATTAAGCCGAACATAGGGGGCATCGGTCTTCTTAAGATACGCTTCAATTTCCTCGTTGGTGTGAGCAGGCCCTAAATACGATCCTTTGAGGCTATCCTTTCCTGGGCTCACCTTGCGCGGTTGCTGCTCATACTGATGCCAGGCGGTCAATGCGGCGCCCAAGGCGCCGCCAGCATCTCCTGCCGCCGGTTGTATCCAGAGTCCCTTGAAGGGTCCCTCTCGCAGAACCCGCCCGTTGCCGACACAATTCAGAGCGACCCCCCCGGCCATACAGAGATAGTCCACGCCAGTCTCACGATGCAGGGTTCGCGACAGACGCAACATGACCTCCTCGGTTACTTCTTGGACCGAGCGTGCCAGGTCCATTTCGCGCTGCGTTAACTTGGACTCAGGCTTCCGAGGCGGCCCTCCAAAGACTTCGTCAAACTTGCCCCCGGTCATGGTGAGGCCGGTACAATAATTGAAATAGTCCATATTCAAACGAAACGTCCCGTCTGGCTTCAGATCTAGCAAGTGCTCATAAATCGCCTTCACATACTTCGGCTCACCATAAGGAGCAAGTCCCATCACCTTGTATTCACCAGAATTGACCTTGAATCCCGTGTAATACGTGAAGGCGGAGTAGAGAAGCCCAATGGAATGGGGAAAGGGAATCTCCCACAATGGAGTCAGCACATTGCCTTGCCCCAACCAAGCCGAAGTCGTAGCCCACTCCCCCACCCCATCCATACACAGCACCACTGCTTTCTCATAGGGAGATGGGAAGAACGCCGACGCTGCGTGCGATTCGTGATGTTCTGAGAACAGAATCTGCGGCAAGGAGGCAGTCGTCATGTCCGGAGCATGAACAAGGAACTCTTTCTGGAGGAGACTTTTTAGCAGAAGTTTCTCTTTCAACCACACTGGCATGGCTGCAACGAAAGATCGAATGCCCCGAGGGGCAAAGGCGAGATAGGTTTCTAGCAATCGCTCAAATTTAACCAGCGGTTTATCATAAAAGACTAGATGCCGCACATCCTTGAGCTCAATCTTCCCTTCGTGAAGACAGTATTCGATGGCCTTATGGGGAAACCCAGGATCATGCTTTTTCCTTGTAAAGCGCTCCTCCTGAGCCGCCGCAATAATCTCCCCGTCGCGCACTAAACACGCAGCACTGTCATGGTAGAACGCAGAAATGCCCAGGATATTCATCATTGTCCCTCGCCGATAGAAGGAGTTAGCCGACTCGATAATTTAGCACCATTTAAGCAGCCTTGCACCACACCATCCGAGGGGAAACGCCCTATTCCTTTATAGATATACGTCCTAACTAAGCGTTTTAGAGAACCTTACACTCCTCAATGAGGCCCAGGTATCGATTGGCAATAGCCTCCCAATTGTACTCTCGAAAAGCCCACTCCTTCCCCTGTTTAGCCAAGGTGTCTCGAAAGGTAGCGTCCGAGTATAACCTGACCAGAGCCGATGCCAGAGATTGAGGATCCTCTGCAGGCACTAACATACCTGTCGCGCCGTCCTGAACAATCTCCGGCACACCATCTACATTGCTGGCGACAATAGCCTTCCCACACGCCATCGCCTCCGCGATAACCAAAGGCATTCCCTCTGCTCGCGACGCAAGCACGAAAAATAGACAGGACTTCATAAGACATAGAACCTGCCTGTGCGATTGATTGCCCAAAAACCGGATCTGATCTGACACACCTTGCTCGTGGGATTGACGCATCAAGCTCTCACGTTCTGGTCCGTCCCCAGCGATCACGAGAGGAATCATGACACCCAGATCTTTTGCCACGCGCAACGCAGCAATGACTGTATCGATTCCCTTCCGATGGATCAAATGACCTGCGGTCAACACATAGCCTGGGGGAAGATCTGCCTGCACTTGAGATCCTTCGACCGAAATTATGACATCCAACGGCGCACCGTTGGGAAGTAGGCGACTGCGCGTGAGATGCAAATTCGGCAATACACGTTGGACTTTTAGTAAGAGCGTTCGCGAGACGGCCAGAACAACATCCGCCTTCTCCAGCAAGAACTTCACCAAGCGCTGTTCCCATGAGGCCCAGAGAGATAAATCGTGAGCATCGTTTCCTTGGTAGGTGACGAGAAGCGCGCATCCGGCTAAGCCCCTCAAGATTCCAAAATAGAACATGGCAGGCAGCGGATACTGAATAACAATCGCGTCCAGCCGCTTCCGCCGAGCCAACCAGATGAGCTGCATCATAGTGAGTGGCAACCAGACACAACACATGATGACCGCACGAATAGGATGATCGGACGACACCGGCGATCGGAGATACATGCCGTAGACGGATGTTTCGTCCAATGTCTCGATCCGACGAAGACGGTTCTCCCGATCGGTGACAAAAATGGTGACATCGTGGCCCTTCTTTCGAAACTCTCCAGTTAGGCGCGCGATAACCGTGCTGATACCGCCGGTCAGCGAAGGCCTCCACGGTGTGACTAACATGATATTCATCGTTCGAGGCCTGTCCGTTCCTACAGAGTGTCCCAATGAATCTATTACTCAGTTATGACGGATTTGATGGCTGATGAGACTCGCTGCGGGAGACATACGTTTTGAGCAAATCCACATACAACTCAAGTTGCAGTGGCCACCGTCGAATAAGACTACGGAGCCGCTGGCGAGCCGCTACCGTCGAACATTCCCGCCGCTCGATATAAGCCAATTGGCGCTGCGTGGCGTACAGCTGTTCTTTGACAATTTGTCCCATCTCCGCGCCATGCGTTTGCTCAATATGGTGCTCGATCAACAGCGTCTCATAGATTCTGACAAAATCATCCAGAAGCCGCCGTTGACTGGCCATCAGGCTCCCTGCCCTCCATCGATACTGCCCCAATGGCTCAGGCAGGTATCCCACTTCATACCCACGCAGAACCACGTGAATCCAGTGCAGATAGTCCTGCGCTACGGGCAATCGCAGATCGAAGCTCCCAGCATTGTCAAATGCGCTACGTCGTTCGACCACCGTCAAGGTCTGAATATGGGAGCGTAAAAGCACGTCTCGCACGCATTGTCCCTGAGGTACGGCCCTGCCGGTTTCCTGATTGAAGCGGGCGTACAGAATCTGATCTCGTTCATCGATGACTGACACCTCTGTGTGAACAAAACCACATGCAGGATGCGCATCGAGATATTCGATCTGACGAGCCAGCTTCTCGGGACTCCACAGGTCGTCGGCATCAAGATAGGCAATAAACTCTCCACCGGCTCGTGACAAGGCTACGTTTCGTGCGGCTGAGGCACCCTGATTGGGCTGATACACATAGTGCACCGCCTCACCGTATCCCACCACCAATGATTGTGTCTCGTCCGTCGATCCATCATCGACAACGATCACTTCAAAATCACGGTAGGTCTGCCCCAATGCCGAATCGATAGTTCGTCCAAGAAATCGTGCACAGTTGTAGGTCGGAATCACGACTGATACGCGAGGCATGGAAGGGCGTACTCACGAAAAAGCGACCTACACAACCTTGTCCGACAGCCGCGGTCGCAAAGCTGCCAGTGTTCTCTCCATCGCCGAATCCCAGGAGAACCACTCACCCGCAAGTTTCAGCGCTCCGGCTCGGAGACGCTCGCGCAGATCTGCACGGTTCATGACTTCCAGCAGAAGACTTGCCACGCCCTGAGGATCCCTCGGTTCACACGTGAGGACGTTTCCCCTATCAACAAAGGCCTTGTCCATCATGGGTCCCCGCGTCACGATGATGGGGAGGCCATGCGCGACCATGGATGCAAATGAGCTGTTGTTTAACTGCACGCCTTCAAGAAATGGCAACACGCAGACATCGGAGGCATGAAGATAGAGGGACGCCTCCTCTTCTTCAGACTTGAATGCACCGGTCCAGGTCGTCCGCCCATCTATGTGCAACTCCTTCGCGAGCGCCTGCATCTCGTCAAAATACGATGCACCGCCTTCAACATCCAAGCCTACTTTCCCTCCGATGAACAAGAGTCTCGCCTCGGGCCGTTGCGCAGAGACAGCCGCAAACGCGCGCAACAGTGTGTCGATTCCTTTGATCGGATAAAGATATCCGAAAAATGTCACCACAAAATCGTCGTGCGTCAGGCCCAGTCGCTTCCGGCCGCGAGCACGCGCACTGCCCGCTGCATTCGATGCGATGAACAAATTGGGCGGTGGAGGAATTAGTTTCATTTTGTCGCTGACAGGAGGCCATTCATTAACCAGCATGGCGCGATGACGCTCGCATAGAGCAATGACGGCATCACTGTCGCGTAGTAAGGTTCCAGAACTGTAGGCGACATCTCTTGCACCAGCCCATCGAACCATCAGTTTCCGAAACACGCGAGAGGTAAGCCCAGTCTTCGAGGGATCGGCTCCGACGAACGCACTTTCATATCGGGTCACAAATGGAACGTTCGGGAACAGCCGTTTACACAGCGTCGGCAAAAAGGTCACCATGGGATGAAACTTATACATGAGCCCAATGTACATGAGGAACACCGCGTCCGGGGCGCAGCCTTTGAGAAAAGACCGGAAGCGGATCAGTTCGAACCAATCCCAATTCTGCATGAGGGGATGGACATAAATCTTGGAATCATCTGTACCGACATTGCCCACTGACGTCAGCACATGAACCTCCATCCCACGCTCCACCAATTGCCGGCACAAGTGGTAGGTATTGGTCGCTTCCCCGGCGTGCATGGGAGGATAGGCCGCTGAAATCACTAAGATTTTCATCGTGTGGGGATTATTCTAGCTCCGAGCTCTCCAAGCACCACCTATGCCGTCACATTGGGCGAGGAAGCTCGCTGAAGCCATGACTCGTGAATCTCTTCAAAGATGTTCTTCAAGCTCTTCGTAATGCTCCAATCGGGATAGTGCGTCGTCATTTTCTTCAAGTTGCTGATATAGCAGATATGGTCGCCTTCTCGGTTTTTGTCGACATATTCGTACAGCATCTTCTTGCCAGAAATACCCTCAATCATCTCGAAAGCCTCAAAAATGGAGCAACTATTTCCGCGCCCGCCGCCTAGATTGTAGACCTCTCCGCTACGTGGCGTCTCGACGAACGCATGGATAAATCGCGCGACATCAAGAGAGTGAATATTGTCCCGCACCTGTTTTCCTTTGTATCCAAAGATGCTGTACTTTTTGCCCTCCAGATTGCACTTCACGAGGTAGCTCAGAAAGCCATGCAATTCCACACCGGAATGATTGGGACCGGTGAGACATCCGCCCCGTAGACAGCAGGTCTTCATACCAAAATAGCGTCCATACTCCTGGACCATCACATCTGCGGCTACCTTTGAAGCCCCGAAAAGAGAATGCTTCGATTGATCGATCCGCATGTGCTCGGTGATCCCGTCGAAGTCGCCTGGGGAGGCATAATCCCACCGTTTGGCTTGCTCAACCAGCGGCAATTCGTTTGGGGCATCCCCGTATACCTTATTGGTCGACATATGTACGAACACCGTCCCCGGCGTATGCAGCCTGGTAGCCTCAAGCAAATTGAGTGTCCCCACGGCATTCGTATCGAAATCATCGAAAGGAATCTTAGCTGCAAGGTCGTGAGAGGGTTGTGCGGCCGTGTGCACAAGCACGTCCGGTCTGAGCTCCTCGATGAGAGCCAACACCCCTTTCCTGTCTCGAATGTCGAGTTCATGGTGTCGAAAATTCTTCAGGTCAGCCTGTAACCGCCGTTGATTCCAGCGCGTATCACCATTCGGGCCGAAAAAGGTCGCTCGATTATTGTTATCGACCCCATGGATTAACCAGCCTTGCCCATGAAAATACGCACAAACCTCGGATCCAATCAGTCCGGATGATCCCGTCACCAACATCCGCTTCATATCGCCGTTCTCCTTACTCTAGTCATCGTGCGAATAAGTCGCCCGATGATCAATGACTTGTCGCAGACAGACGGTTTCCCTTCAAATGCCTTGCGAGTTGTACCGCGACAAGCTTATGCCCATATTCATTCCAGTGCTCATCAGAACTCAGGACATGTTCCCCTTGCTTCTGCGCTTTTTGCGCGACGTCAGCAACATCATCCCAGTACTCAATACCATGATGGGATACGACCCGCGCGAAGGCTTCGCTATACGGCGCCGCACTGGCTCAGGCGAAGGCCACGATCGGAATAGTCCACAGACGGGCGCGAACATGCCCCATCAGATCGTCTGTGACCCGAACGGAACGAGCGAAACCGAGATGCCCGAAACCTTGGGCCTCGATGTCCGTCTCAACCGTATAATCGGAGGTGACCGCCCGCAGCTTGCCGAGACGAGTTACCACGAAGTATAAAAGTCGGCTGTGGCGGTTAATCCATTCTCTGACTTGTTTTCCACTCTTCTTCGGGAAGAGATGCACAACGGTTCCATCGACCCAATAAGTGCTCTGGCACCCGTTGCTGTTCACAAAGCTATACAATTCAAGCTCATTGTCGTTCTTAATGAAGTCATTGGTGCAGAATTGCCACAAGATCATGTCTGGCGTGATGAGGTCAACATATCAGTCCAGTATGAGATATTCTTGCAACGTGCCATAGCCACCTGCCCCGTACGCAAATACCTCAACATCTAGAAGCTTGGACAGCACCGCATGGTACGTGCGATCATCCGATACCGCTGTGGCATGAGCAAGTGAATCGCCAATCACTAATATTTTAGGTTTGTTCGAACCCAGATCGCCAAATTGACAAAATCTGTATTGTATTTGAGATCGCCGAACGGGGTAAGGCGCCCCCCTTGGTCTTCTCCACCAAGGCTTCCTCGTAGTGCTCTGTTGCTCTCCAGCCAAGCTCCTGGTCCAATGTAATTGGACCGACTCTGCCGCCTGCGGCACTTTCAAAGAATGGAGTACCGTCTCTCAGAAGATGGACCGAAGGGATTGCAATTTCCCCGACAGCAAGAATCAACGCCGCAAATGCCAGCGTCACCCCACTCGCCGCCGCGACCATCGCAAATCGTTTGGCCATTGTCGGAATCGCTCCTCTGCGCTGAACTTCTTCGGCCCTAGGCGGGATGATGACATCCCTGCGTAGGTTTCCCGCACTACTCGCCCTCGCCCCTCCAATAGGCGACGGAGCATAACAGCTTGAGGACACCCGCGATCTTCCACAGCCACAGTTCATCCATTTCAACCGTGTCTCGATTACCCAGAGGCTGTCCGAGACATCGGCAAGACGAGTGTGATGGTCGGGATGACGCCAATAGGTCCGGCCAGGGAAAGCCGTTCGCACCGGTTGCTAATTGATTCGGCCAGCCCCTGATCGCAGGTCATCCATCTGTGTTCTACCGCGGAGCCGCTACGTCCACCCGAGGCTGGTAGACGAGGGCTCCATCGGTACCGCTCCCATCGTCATAGAGCGCGACCAGCTCCTCGGACAATCTCGAGAAATCGGTGCCGCGCAAGTAGTCACGCATCGTGGTTCCCGTACATTCCTCGTCCACATGCGGAGCGCCCTTTTTCCCCTTCACATCGTCCTCATGAACCACCCTGAAATCAATGCTGAATCTTGTCTTCCCTGAGGTATTGGGCACACTCGAGTGCATCTGTGCCCCTGAAAAAAAGACAATCCCCCCGGCTGGAACTATGAGGCGGATCTGAGGATCAAGTTCAAGCGGTTCGGTCGGCTTCGGAAGTGGCCGAGGGTCCTCTTTCAAAAATTTGGCGACGTGGTTCCCCCGATTCTGCTGATTCCACTTGTAGTAATTGTATCCCTTTGAGCTATTCTTAACAGGCCGATTCCAGTACTGCGGATGGAACGCCATGGCATTGTTCGACTGCATATCATAGATCGGAACCCACCAATTTATTTGGCAGGGCGGGGCGGAATACCAGGTATCCCGATGAGGATGCCAGGCGTAGGCAATGCCGGTCGTCAGGTAATTGTCGCTGGTGGAGCTACGCATTTTGGGAACATCAAAGTACGTCTTGTCGAGATCGCATCCCATTTCCAGAAAGATATCCTGAATCAAACGTTTCGACTCAGGGTGATGAATGAAACCGGGCTTTAACTTTGCCAGGATATCCGCGTATTGCTCGACGGACAATTGGTGCTGGGCCGTTTCCGGATCAAGTGGCGCAAACGCCTCCTCAATCAGCGTCCTGGCAAATCCGATGAGCGCCAGCGTACTTCGACGCGGTGCGTATACCAGTAGCTGTCCGTCAAACAACAACTGCCTTCGTTGCTCATCGGAACATGGAGGATCGTAATAGATGGTGTTATTCATGGTCCCCTCGCATCAAGCGTTACCTGGCCTCCCACATTCCTTCAGCAATCCTACTGCCAACAAGGCCTCCACCGCGGCGTGAACTTTATGAAACGGGACATCTGCACGCTCAGCAATATCAAGGACGTTATGATGTCCATCTGAGAGATTCAATACCCAAAGGAGTACCAGCTCTTTCAACTGCTTATCTTGCTGCCCCGCAATGGCTCGATACAACCCGCGACGCCCCAGTTGCGGTTCACATTTTGGATTCTGATTCAGATACGTCCGATTGCATTCCAACAAATCGAACACCTCTACACATCGAGTATATGAGTGAGCGAGGGAACCTGCTTTGACAAAATCCAGGTTGTCCGCCGATGAATGATATTCAGGGTATTCCCCGTGTGGCGTCCTCATTAAACATCCCACCGGCAGATCAAAACCCGGCGAGCAGTACTGTCGTTCATCGTACCCGTATGGAAAAAAATCAATGAGTGCATGCGCGTCCCCTGAGTGCTTCAGGACATGGACCATCGCACGGTCAATTTCAGCCTGGCCTTGGCGACTTCGCTTGTACGTAATGCCTCCGGCATCGCCGACTCCGGTCAACACTAGCCCGTGCTTTATGCGAGGGACGAGATGCTCGTTCCTCGCCAACCACGTGATCGAGCCAATCGTGCCAGGAATAAACAAAAATCGATACGAATACCGCCGTGCTCGAAGGGCCATAGTCTGGGCCAACATCACAGCGACTGCAATACCAGAAAGGTTGTCATTACACAACGACGGGTGACAGACATGACATGAAACGAGAATCTCGTCAGAAGTCTCACCAGGCAGATACCTCTCGCCATACGTGAGTGCGCCAGGCTTGAGGCTGGAGTCGATCAGCACATCGTATTCCTCATCTGCCAATCGATCGAGGTCCTTCTGCGGAAGACAAAACCCCCACCTTTCCTGATAGTAAGATGTGCGGTAGGGAATCCACTCCGGATGATCCGGCAGACTAAATAAGTGAGGCTTGAGTTCCTCAAGTCGCATTCTCTGCTGAAGAGGCGTGCTATAGCTCATGAGGTGTAGATTGTTGGCCTTGAAATCGACGATGCGTGCCCCCGCCTGATTCTTGATGTAGGCATCTCTTACATTCCACTCCAACGGAACAGTCCAATCAAACACCTGGGTCCCGCTCGGCACTTCACACATCTCCAACGGGATTCGTCTCTGGATCAGACGGAGCGTGTCCCGCACCCCCTCGCCGGTGATACTCCGGCACAACGGGTACAATTCCGCCACAAAATCGTGCAACGTTTTCCCCAAGTCTGAGGAAACGAATGTCTTGGGCACACCCCCGGTGTTCATCAGAGCGTTCCGCGATCAGGGAGAAATGTTGGCCAGCTTCGATCCTTCTCCGACATTGAGGTAATGGCCTCGGGCCACTCAATGCAGAACGTGGGATCGTCCCATCGGAATCCGCATGCAGAGCCCGGCGCATGGAACGCAGACATGTGGTAGAACACTTCCGACTTATCCTGAAGAGTCAGAAATCCGTGGGCGAATGTTTCGGGAATGAAGAGCATCCGATGATTCTCAGCGGACAACACCACACCGACGTAGTGGCAATACGTCGGGGACGTCGGTCGCAAATCGGCAATGACGTCATAGATGGCTCCCATCGTACACTGCACAAGTTTTACCTCCTCGTGCGGAGCAACTTGATAGTGCATGCCGCGCATGGTTCCTTTGCGGCTGTTCACCGAGAGATTATTTTGAACCCACGTCACCTTGAGACCCTGCGCTTCGAACTCTTTCTGACACCACACCCTTGCAAACATCCCCCGCTCATCCTTCATCGGCTCAGGCTCAATCACGAACGCGCCTTTGAGGACGGTTTCCGTGAAGATCATGGATAGACTTTCACTTCTGGGATGGGAACCACGAACTTCCCTCCCCACTCACGAATGAAGGCCATTTGCTGCATGACCTCGTCCCGGAGATTCCACGGGAGAATGAGTACATAGTCAGGCCGAGTCTGGCGGATCTGCTCGGGTGCATAGATCGGAATGTGCACCCCAGGAAGAAACTGACCTTGCTTATGCGGGCTGCGATCAACCGTGTAGTTCATCAGATCCGTTCGCACGCCGCAATAATTAAGCAACGTATTGCCCTTGGCCGGAGCCCCATAGCCAACCACTCGCTTCCCTTCTTGCCTAGCGGAGATTAAAAATGAGAGCAGTTTCCGCTTCGTGGCCTCAACCTTTGGAGCAAACGAGAGGTAGTGATTCAGTTCGCCAAATCCGGCAAGGTTCTCTCGTGATTTGAGCTCTCGTGCCCGCGACTGAATAGGCTTGGAGTCATCCTGATCGTGGCAGGCATAGATACGGAGTGACCCGCCATGGGTCGACAGCTCTTCGACATCAAACAATCTCATGCCGTGGCGGGCAAAGACCTGCTCTACCGCAAGGAAAGAAAAATAGGAAAAATGTTCGTGATAAATCGTATCAAACTGGTTGTGCTCCATCAGCTGGAGAAGATGAGGGAACTCCATGGTGATCAGCCCCGTTGGCTTCAGCAGCACTTTCAACCCCTTGACGAAATCGTTCAACTCCGGGACGTGGGCCAAGACATTATTGCCAATGATCAGGTCTGCCGACCACCCGTCTTCCTTCAGGTCGAGAGCCGTTTTCTCGCCAAAGAAGGCCACTCTCGTATTGATACCATTCTTCTTTGCCACCTCCGCAACATTAGCGGCCGGCTCAACCCCAAGCACCGGGATCCCTCGCGCCACAAAATTTCTCAATAGATATCCGTCATTGCTTGCAATCTCAACCACCTTCGCCTTGTGGTCAAGGTGGAAGCGCTCGGCAATCATATCGACATAGGCCTTCGCGTGTGCGAGCCACGAATCTGAAAAGGAAGAAAAGTAGGCATAGTCAGAAAAGATATCGTGCGGAGACGAAAATTGTTCTAACTGGACGAGTAGACACTTCTCGCAAACATACACGTGCAGTGGGTAAAACGGCTCCATGCGATTGAGTTGCTCGGGTCTGATATAAGAATTGGCTAACGGGGACATGCCCAGATCGACAAACGTATGATCCAGCGTCGCCCCGCATGACCGGCAGAGTGATTGCCCCATATGAACGCCCTCCTTCTTCACCGTGATTGACCCGAACCAATATTCCGTGGGGACCCTATGCGCTGCCGACTCCTTTTGCTCTCAGAGTGGGTCCCTCTGTCCATTCAAGATTGTCGGTCAGGTGTCCGTTCTCCCGAAGGCGCTTCAATGTAACCAGCCGCATGAACTCACCCGTTCTGAAATGAGGGTCCTGGAACTTCATTGCCGTCAAGCCATCACGGAGATCCACCACTGCATTGGGAAGATCCACTGCCGGGAGAAATCCTTGCGCTAACTTGGTAAATTTATCAAAATTCACCCGATAGGAGCGTTTGTCGGGCTGGGCATCCTTATTGATCGACACCTCCACGTCGGGAATCATCTGCGCCACTGCTGCTGCCAGGTCCTTCACTTGATAATTCCACGCATCGCTTCCCACATTAAGCGTCAAACAGGTTCCACCATCCCGATGGTTTCGCTGCACGGCCCAATCGATCGCGCGCGCCATGTCTTTGACATGAATGAGCGGACGCCATGGGGTTCCATCGCTCAAAATATTAATGCGTTTCAAGGCAAGCGCACCGGCGACAAAATCATTCAGGACAAGATCCAGTCGCAAACGATCACTCATCCCACAGGCGGTGGAAAATCGAAGACACGTTGCCGTGAAAGTGTCCGATACCAGCGACGCGAGGTCACGTTCGGTAGCTACCTTCGATTTCGCGTACGCTGTAAGAGGATTCAGTGCGTCTTCTTCTCGGCGGGGACCACCTTCTGCAAACCCATAGACACTGCAACTGGAGGCAAAGACAAACTTCTTGACCCCAGCTTGCTTTGCTTTTTGTGCGAGATCAATGCTGGCTCGATGGTTGATCGTCAACGTCACATCTTCATACAGAGCACCCATGGGATCGTTGGAGATGGCACAGAGATGAACGACGCCATCGACACCTCTCAGAATTCCCTCCGGCACCTGTCGAATATCTCCGAAGTACTGCACGTCAGCCCGACTTTCAGGAAACCGCGGCGCACCCGTCAGGCAATGCGCAAAGTACCCCATGTCATACCCGATGAGCGTTGCCCCCGGATGGGACTCCCGCAAGCGACGTAGCACTAATGGTCCGACATAACCCATGTTGCCGGTGACCAAAATCTTCATTGGCACTCCCTCAACTTAAGGTGGCTTTGATTTGCTGACATACGTAGTCTGAAAATGGAAGCGAGCAGGTAAAGGCAGGAGAAACGGCGTTCAGGACATGCATCGAACGCTGATCGCCCTCCAAGACAAAATCCATTTCGAGTTTACGCTTCCTGATATCGACGAGTTGCGCTCGAATCCCCGGCTTCCCCCAGCTCTGATAATGCTCGGACTTGACCCCTTCCGCCAACTGACTCGCCAGTGAAATCATGGTCGATTTCGAATACTTCGCCATTTCACGAATCGCAAGGGACTTAAAATCGAAGTTGGAGGTGGCCAATAACCCAACCCCGCGCATGGCCACTTCGAGAAATTCGTTCCAGTGAAAGTTCGCCACCCCGCCGTAATGTTCCCTCCACAGTCCTGGAATTGCTGTAGGACCGATCTTAGCCTTTCCACTGGCCGCCACCGTGAAGTGAACCCCCAGAAATGGATTCTTTAAATCTGGAACGGGATAGATGTTCGTGCGAATCGACCCAGCAGGTTCGCTGGAATAGAGATAGAGCCCTTTGAAAGGGAGAATTCGATAGTGTTCAGAAAACCCAAACTCTCGCGCTATGCGATCAGCATAGAGCCCGGCTGCATTCACGACATACCCGACGTCATGCGTACCTTCCGTCGTCAAGACCCGCCCCTTGGATGATGAAAGGTATCGAACCCCGCAATGGAGCTGCACCCCCTCATCAACTGCATCCTTTTTCATCGCCTGCATGACCTGCGTAGGGTCGACCGTTGACGTCGAAGGCGAAAACAGCGCACGCGCGCAGGTCCTCACTCGCGGTTCAATTGCTTTGGCTTCCTTCTCCGAGATCTCCTCAAGTGGGATCTCGTTTGCGCGCCCTCGCCGAAGCAGTTCATCGAGCCCTGCGTGATCAGCCTGATCTCTTGCGACAACTAGCTTGCCGCACTTATTGAGTGGAATCCCCTTCGCGTCACAGTACTCGGTCAAGAGACGATTGCCGCTCCACGTAAACTTCGCTTTCAAACTGTCTGGCGAATAATAGAATCCTGCATGTAAGACCCCGCTATTGCGACCACTCGCGTGCAGACCGCAATCCGCCTCTTTTTCGACGAGATGCACCGACGCACCTGGAAATGTTCGTCGGATCCTGCGCGCAATGTTCAGGCCAATCACTCCACCGCCAATGACCAGGAAATCTGATCGCACGGCGTCCTACCACATCTTCCACGGGGCCTTGCCGGATCGCCACAGCCCCTCCAGATATTCCTTTTCCTTCAAGGTATCCATGCAGGACCAAAATCCATAGTGCTTGTACCCCACCATCTGGCCGGCATGAGCGAGACGCTCGACGGGATCACGTTCCCAGACACTGTGATCACCGTCAATATAGTCTAGGGCCTTCGTACTTAGGACAAAGAAACCTCCGTTAATCCACCCCTCTCCCGACTCCGGTTTTTCGAAAAACTCAGTTACCCGGTCACCGTCAAAGCCGATGCGACCAAATCGTGCCGGGGAACGGACCGAAGTCATTGTCGCAAGTTTGCCATGAGAACGGTGAAACTCCAGCAAATTGTTGATGTTCAGGTCGGCTACCCCATCTCCGTAGGTCAACATGAATGTTTCATCGCTCCCGAGCCATTTCTTCAAACGTTTTACCCGTCCACCGGTTTGCGTCGTCTGTCCTGTGTCAGCCAGGTGAACGGTCCACTTCGGTTGGTTTCCATCATGGATGGTCGTTTTCCCCGTAGACAGGTCAACCGACAAGTCGTTGTTGATGGCGAAAAAATTCAGGAAGTATTCCTTGATCATCTCCCCTTTATACCCCAGAGCGACAATGAATTCGGTGATGCCATACACAGCATGGATCTGCATGATATGCCACAAGATGGGCTTGCCACCAATCTCTACCATGGGCTTTGGACGAAGTACCGTTTCTTCAGACAGCCGAGTTCCCAATCCACCAGCCAAAATCACCGCTTTCATGGCCATACCTCCAGCAGTCGATAGTTCATGCCAACTTTGTCATCATGGATATGCACATTCGGTAAAACGACGCAAGTCTGGGAGACCGCTGCGCCCTCTCCCCCAACGCCCTAGGACATCGGACGGGCCTTAAGTCTTTGTGCTTCATAGTCCGAATTCCACTCACCAGATCATAGTCACAATCTCTATGATCAAGCTCCCCCCAATACAATTCGGTCAAGGGAAGCTCCCGGCAAGTTCGCCGTCGCAGGTATGACACTGCTACAGTCCATACAATAACATCTTCCGGCCGAAACACCTCTTCAAACAGAATTTTTATCGACAATGAGATACAAGACTTCGCGACACTGGCTGATCCCAGGCACAACAGCGATCCAAACTCCCCACGGCGCAAGCATGCACCCCACAGGTCTTCAGAGCTGGGCACACATCAACAATAAGATCAAGAGTGTGGGGTAGGATGGCACGGTCGAATATTCCTGAGAAGAGGTGGTTCGCCTTGGTCAAATCAGCATGCGTTCTCGCGCCAGCCTGCCCCTCCCCCAATTGTGTGGACACTCGGTTAAGCCACAGCTGTCCTCGCTTCAAACTCGACCGGGGAATAGTAGCCGAGTGTGGAGTGACGGCGTAGCCGATTATAGAACACCTCGATATACTCGAGAATGGCCTGTGTCGCCTCTTCCTGTGCGCGGTACTGGCGATGATAGATGATCTCGCCCTTGAGGGCCCCGAAAAAACTCTCGACGGGGGCATTGTCCCAGCTGCGCCGCCGTCGAGACATGCTGCCGGTCATCCCGCGCGGGTGGGCAGCTGTTGGTATGCCCCTGGCGACATACTGGCTGTCCCGATCCGAGGGGTGCAGCAGCTCCGCCTGGGAAGTGCGATAGTGGATCGCCATTGTCAGCGCCTGCTGTGTGAGCGCTCTCGTGAGCTGCCCTCCCATCGCCCAGCCGGTCACGGCACACGAGTGGAGCTCGAGGACCACTGTGAGATGGAACCAGCCGTCCCTGGTCCAGACGTAGGTGATGTCCCCGGCCCACGCGCGGGCGGGCTTCGTCACTGTGAACTGGCAATTGAACCGGTTCGCCGCCACGGGCAACCGGTGACGGGACTGGATGGTGGCGCGCCACTTCTTCACGGTCTTGGCGCGGATACCGTCGGTCCGCATCAGCCGGGCGACGCGGTGCTCGCCCTCCCGATGCCCTCGCTGCACGAGCGCCTGCCAGGTGCTCGGACTCCTGTCAATATGGCGACTCTGTCCGTGAATCATCCGGATGGCTGAGAGCAAGGTACGGTTGCGCACTGACTGGTCACTTTCGGGCCGATCTCTCCAGGCGTAATACCCCGCGGGCGAGCCCATGAGCGCACGGCACATGAGTCGGATGGGGTAGCGGCGGCTGTGGTGGTGAATGGCCTGGGCTTTCATTGGTGCTCCCTCGCGAAGAACGCCGCCGCCCGTCGTAAAAAATCCCGCTCCTGGGTCACCCGCGCCGGCTCCCATTTCACCCCGCACGAGTTCCTCGGATTCGGCGCGCTGGGCGGCCCGAGTGGTGCCGTGGGCCTCCCGTCTGCAGGTGCTCCAATCTCCAGCAGGATAACACGTTGTCCGGAATCCACAGGTCCCGGGCCACTTGGGCCATGTGGCAGGCCGCCTCACGCTTAAATGCCTCGGTATACCAACGTCGCGTGACCTCTGCCATGGTGGCACCTGCGATTTCACGATTCTCCCCTCTTATTGAGGAGTCTATAAAATCGGGGGAGGGCAAGAGTAGCACAGCATGCAGGAAAGGATTCTGGTCCTCAAGTGCACGAACCCCTCTTGGTCTATGGGATAGCAACAATTGAGTTTTGGCAGGCGGCTAACTTTCTAACCTGATGGAGCGCCATCACATTGAGCTGACCCCCGCTCCCCCGATCAAGACGAGCAACGTGTCTAGCTGATACGCCTCAATCTCGCTGGAAGCTACGACACCATCAACGCCGCAATGGATCCGTCCGTTTGGACAGCACACTGTGAGTGCAACATCAACTAAACAAGGCCGAGAATGCACTCGTAGAAGAAGGTGACTGTCCCGTAACAGGCCAAGAATGCACGCGTTCGCGGTACATCTGTTCAATCGGAAGGAACACTTCTCGAATCGGCGCAAAGGAAAAGTCCTGTAAGAGTGCCCTCATTCGACTTTCCGTTTTATCAAGATTCAAGTAGTGTCGCATTCGTGACACCAGGGATCCTTCCATTCTTGGTTGGTCTGGATCGAATTCCCACGGGTGCATATACATCACTAATGGAGAACCTTCTCCTTCTAGCTTGCGAAGGAGTGCTCGTAAAATCGCATACGGATACAGACGAAAATATCCTCCACCCGCAACGGGCAATCGCACACCCATATATTTAACGGTGGAGGGAGGCACTTCCCATAAAGGACCTGATTCTGTCAAAAGCTGGTGCACTGCCGGGTTTGCAGAAGGTACGCCATAACGATCATGAAGTACCGGGAAGATGCTGGAATCGTATATATAGCCCTCCTCAACAAGGATCTGAGGCGCCCACATCGTATCCTTTGTAATGGAAAAGCTTGGAGCGCGGTAACCCAGTACCGGCTGCGAGAGAATGCTCTCTAAAATACCTTTGGCCTTCCGAATGTCTTCACGAAAAGCAACGGGAGTTTGACCCGTAATGAGCTCATGACCGTACCCATGCGACGCAATTTCATGCCCACCCGATGCAATTCGACGGACCAAGGAGGGATACCGCTCTGCTACCCATCCGAGTACAAAGAACGTCGCTCGCACTCCGCGCTTGGCCAGCAACCCAAGCAGTCTTTCGGTATTGACCTCTACACGACTCTCGAACTGCTCCCAATGCCTCCTGCGCATTGGAGATTCAAACGCCGACACCTGAAAATGCTCCTCGACGTCGAATGACAGACAATGTCTCGGACTCACCCCAATCATGTGCTCCCTCTAGCGCGCCCCTTCGCCCATTAGCATGACCTTTGCCGTGTGAATGACGATTCGTAAATCCAGAATCAATGACAGATTCTTCACATAGAAGAGATCATACTGAAGCTTGACGTGAGAGTCTTCCTTCGATGCGCCGTACCGAAAACGCGTTTGTGCCCAACCGGTGATTCCCGGACGGACGGTATGCCTTAAATCATAGTATGGTATGGTATTTCTCAATTCCTGCACAAACACAGGTCGTTCTGGCCTGGGACCGACCAAACTCATTTCGCCCTTCATAACATTGATCAACTGAGGGAGTTCATCCAATCTCCACTTTCGGATCCATCGACCAACTCTGCTTATGCGCGGATCCTCACTTGAAGCCCACCTCGCCCCGCTTTGTTCGGCATCCTGACGCATAGACCTGAACTTCCAAATCATATACGGACGGCCACGCAATCCAACTCGCATTTGTCTGTAGAAAACAGGACCGGACGAGTCGAGCTTGATGAGAATGGCCAGAAAAAATACCAGCGGCAAGAGCGAGACTATCCCCACTGCCGCAATCAAAATATCCAGAAAACGCTTCAACAGCATCGTGACTAGCCGACGACGAAAGCCGGTCGAAAAAATGAGCGCACTCGGCTTGAGATGGTCGATTGAAAGACGCCCAGATTCTTCTTCATACAAGTAGTGACCATCCACTACATCCCGTCCCATTGCTTTCATGTCCAGGAGAGTTTGGACAGGCAAGACCGCACGACGATCTTCCAAGCACACGGCCACGGTATGAACTTGATATCGCTCAGCAATCTCAAATAGTTGGTCATACGTGCCAATGATACTCGGATTTACCAAGCGTTCGCCGACACGACTCGCATCCTTATCAAGAAACCCGACGACTTCTGTAAAACCAGTTCGTTTCGACAGTAGCGTCTGGCAAAGATCTCGGGCGAGAGGCCCAACTCCAAGAATCAATACGCGTCGCGTAAGTTTAGGAAAGCTCACCGATACTGAAACCAGAGGTTGCTGGGTGGCTACAGTCTCTAGGCTGATTTCCTGTCCAGGCTTACTTGAGCTGTTCATGGTGAGCTTCGCGGTAATACTCCTGCTGCATATAGTAGGGCGTGGTATGAGCATCTAAGCCATTCAATATGATTCCAACATTGGCAGTATCACCAATGGCTTTCAATGCTTTTTGGACAACATCCCGACCGGTCATGCTTGCCTTCACTACATAGGCGAGAAGATCCGCCATACTCGCCAATA
Source organism: Nitrospira sp. (assembly GCA_023248215.1). Lineage (GTDB taxonomy): Bacteria > Nitrospirota > Nitrospiria > Nitrospirales > Nitrospiraceae > Nitrospira_A. Next base: position 154,477 of record JAHFEW010000001.1, on the reverse strand, counting down.
CTTGCATGTCTGCGAGCGGTAGCACAGGCGGCGCATCGATGATCACATAGTCAAATTTTCCTTTCAGTTCAGTAATCAAATCAGCCAACTGATGCATCTTCGACAAGGCCAACGGGTTATCTCCTACCGCCCCTGCGGTAAGAATCCATGGTCCCACATCACCCAGTCGCTGCAGACAATCTTCAACAACTCTAGTACCACGAAGTACTTCTGCCAATCCTGGCTGCTGCCAAACTCCTGCATAGATATGCTGCATAGGCCGTTTGAGATCACAATCAATGACTATGGTTTTGCGGTCAAGGTCTTTAGCCAAAACGTAGCCAAGATTGAGAGCCGTGGATGACTTTCCCTCTCCCATTACGGCACTTGTCACAACAATTGCCGTACTCTTTCGATCTCCGGTCATCAATTCGAGTCGGGTAGCCGCAACACGATACTGTTCCGCCACAAATGAGAGCGGTCGCCACATCGACACCAATTCGAGACCTGGTGTTGGGTTATGTAGTTGACCATTCTGAATCTTGTGTTTTCCGACCGTTGCAGTAGGAAGCCCACCCGCTCCCTTCAAGTCTTCGTCTTGCTTTCCATGCCCTGGTAACAATAACGCTGTCGAACGATTTTTGCCTGAGAGTGCTCGCACAGTCTGCATTGTTCCGCCGAACGCACTTTCATAAAGCGGAATAGAAGCAATAACGGGAAGGCCTAATGTGATCTCAACTTCTTCAGCAGACCGGAATCCTCGCCCCATGAGTTCAAGGCCCACGGCTCCTCCAAAACCTAATGCACAGCCCAGCACAAGCCCCGCCAGCATGATGAGCGGGATGTTGGGGACAACAGGAACAACTGGGGTATATGCGGGGTCTACGATGCTGAACTTGGCACCTTTACGGCCCTGGGCCAAACTTTTTTGCATGCCCGCGCTGAGCTTTTTGTCTAATAGCGATTGATAGTTTTTCTGAAGATTTTCATAGTCCCGCTCCAGTGTCTTCAGTCTTTGCTCTCGTTCAGGAGTATGCTCCACTCTTCGCTCATATTGAGAGATTTCCACCGAAATGTGTGCTTGGTGGCGCTTGACTGCCTCCAGTTCAAGAACAATGTCCTCTCTCTGTTTCAGTAGTTCAGCGTGGTAGGGATCAATAGCCTTCCGCTTGGACTTTTTTGCGCCAGATGGCTCCTCCGTTCCCTCACTATCCGGCAACAAGTCACGATATTGCGCTGATGTCATCTCCCTGAGTTTCTTAATCTCCTCCTTAACTTGCACAAGATCAGGATACGTTTCCTTATACATCGAGGAGAGCTCCACCAACCGCCGCTCCAACTCCTTGATTCTCCCTAGGCGAGGATCTTTATTCCGTTTGAGGGAACCCCCGGCGGGAGAATCACTGACCTCCCCAGTCTCTTCATAATCTTTTATTGATTTGTCAATTTGGCTTAGGCGGTTGGCCAAATTCTGGGCCTGCTCACTTTGCGACCTCATGTCATCCTGAAGCCGGTCTAATTTGCGGAGATTTGCATCTATTTGCTGGGGGAGCTCACCTAGATGTTGTTGTTTGAACTCTGAAATGATCTTTTCTTTTACCTCGAGCTCTGCTTTCGCATGTTTAAGCTCCAGCCCCAGAAAATCCTCTGCGGCTTCAACCCCTCGCTCCCGGTCCTTCAGTGTCTCCTCAATGAATAGATCACTCAGTCTCGAGGTTACATCCCTCGCAATAATTGGATCTTCATTCAAGAATGACAGGGTGATAAACAGCTTGTCTTTTGTGGGCTCAACCTTAACGGACCCCCGCATTGCTCGGATGGCGTTCTCTGACTCCGAAGCATCTGGATGGTCCTTTTCATATCCAAACAGTCCAAATTCTCCGGCAATCTGCCCAAGTGTTTTTCGACCCATCACAAACTGTCGCACTTCCATAACCCGGTCTTCGAGAGTGGGCACATACCCCCCCCCTGCTGGGTTAGGGCCGCTCACAATAGACTCTTCTATCTTTGCACCCTCAAACCACATTTTCGTAGCTGACTGATAGACCTTTGGCATGAGCGCACATACCACGCCCGCGATGCTGAGCGAGACCAGGACCGCAGAAATAACTAGCCATTTCCTGCTGACAACCGCCCGCCAATAATCCTCTGGAGACAACGTGCGCGTGTTCATTTCTTTGTATCAACTCCTCCTGACCCAGATTTGCCTGCATCGGAAGGCGATCCCCCAGATGGACTCTCCCAAAAAGCACCAGACCGGAAGAAATCACCACGCGGCGCGTACGCGTATGTAAATCCTAAGAGGATCACTTGCTTAGAAAATCCCAAATCCCCCGCACTGGCTACATTGACTTGATTATCAAAGTTCAACCATTGGTGACTGAGCATAGCAGTAAACGTTGGAGTGATCAGATAATTCAAGGACACTGTTGTGCCGTAGGTACTGAAGGTAGTGGCAATGGCATCTGAAGTAAAACTGCTATGCGCAAAGTTGAAGAGCGCTCGAGCAGTCAGCTTCTCTGTAATACCAGCCGTGCCTCCCAATGAAATCATGTGCGTATATATAGGCCCTGCGGTCTGCACAAAGCTTGGATATACGCCAAGATTATACATGAGGGTTATTTGATAAGATCCGGGCGTTGCGATACCGCCCGGCATATTCATCCCAGTGAGAAGTGGAAGAAAGCTTCCGCCACCCTCTGTGGACTCCCGAATCTCACTTCCAAGCTTCCTGAGGAAAGATGAGCCCGAAGCATAACTTACACTAAAACCTCCGGTCGGAAATATCATGGCAGGAATTCTTCGCTGCCCTCCAGCAGCAGATATATCGGGAATCGGCTCAATAAGCGTTAATCCGCCATTGAGGGAAGAACTCCACTCTCTGGTCCAACTTCTCCCCCAACCAAGATTTCCACCATGCGTCGTAAAGTCACCGAATTGGGCCTGGGACATTTGAGTAAACATATACCTAACAGTCAAGGTATCGATCGCGGAAATCTTTGATGACGGTCCGGCACTAATAGAATGCATGGAAGTGTCAAACACCGTACTTGACGTTTGACCAGGCGTCGTAGCAGGCGGAGCATAAGCTCCACCAAAACTGAGCTGGGAATAGGTATACGTAGTCTGAAAATCTGTGGTCGGTGAGAGCGAGTAAGAATCCGCAAACCCAGCATTATACATGGTCGTCCTGATGCGCTGTGTGAGAAGCCCAGAATCAACCGGTCCGGCAATCCCAAAGCCACCCCCGCCACCAGCGCCAATACCTCCGGCGCCAAATGCTGGCGCCGAAGGCATATATTGATAGGTTCCAAACACTCGAAAAGCCCTATTTCTTGGCAAAATACGATTGATTGCTTGCGTGAGGTCGATGCCGGCCGACGCGTTAAATCCCACGTTATCAAGCTCTGAATTGTTTACAAACTTTTGAATGACTGCCCCGACTGACAGATTTGTCTTTACAAGCGTATTGCCCTGCGTGAAGTTTAGCTGTGGGGTGAATGTCGTGATGAAATCATCCACTTTCGTTCCTGCCGGGAGTTGTGACTTTGGGGTAAAAAACACGTTGCTGTCGTATTGCTCGATGACGGAGAGTGACGGCACAACACGTATCTGCTGGGCAGCACAGTCAGCTGCGCTCCAGCATGACATAAGGCCTAGTGCAAAAATCCCCAGACTAACGCGGCTAACCTTCAAGAACTGGTCACGGCACAACAATGACATCACCAGCCTTGAGGAAGAAATTGCCCTCCGAATTCTTACCTTGAAGGATGTCTTCATAGGGAACGGGAATCTGAACCTGCTTTGGCTGCCCTTGGCCATTAGGAACGACCCGGAGCACATGGATCTTGTTCCGCGAAGCAAATGTCGTAAAGCCTCCGGCTAACGAAATACCCTGCAAAACTGTCGCATATGACTTTAGCGGGACCTTGCCTGGTTTTGAAACTTCACCCAACACGTACACATAGTAACTATTCACCTCTTTCACCTGCACTGATACCGTTGGGTTGGACATAAACTCAGCCAGCCCATCTGCAATTCTCTTGGCTAGGACATTGGCCGTCATCCCTGCCGCCTGAACATCGCCAATCAACGGCATTGAAATTTTCCCATCAGGGCGAATAATTACTTCCCGCGAGAGTTCTTGATTTCGCCAAACATTTACAACCAGAACGTCTTCAGGCCCTAGCAAAAATTCATTTGGAGGGATGTATGTGACATTGAAATCTATCTGTTCATTGCCGATCCAGCACCCTGGGAGAGTCAAGAGCACACTAAAAGCAATACATACCCCCCCCCGCAACCTTCTGCAACCGAAAGTTTTCAATTTTCCCAACTCCTTTGGTTCTCTTCCGCGAAATGTCACAGGCAAACTCAGCTCAACCATTTCCTACCTAGACGGCAAGACCACCATAGTTTCAGAAGGCACAACAATTTGATCTCCCGGCTTCAACTCTATATTTTGATCAGAGCCGTCCCTCAACACAATGTCGTCATAACTTGCTTTAATCTTGTGAAGCCCCTCACCATCTTTCCCGAATCGAAACACGACAATCTTATTGCGTGCAGCCACCTGTGTAAAGCCATGCGCGATCGTGATTGCTTGCAGTAAAGTTGTTTTGCTCTTCAACGGATACTTACCAGGAGCATTTACCTCGCCAAGAACGTAAATCTGGTAACTATTCACCTCTCGCACTAGGATCGAAACTGTTGGATTCTCCATGTATGACTTCAAGCGTGCCGAAATCTCTTCAGTCAATTGGGCTGCTGTCCGCCCCACCGCTGACACATCACCAATTAGTGGAAGAGAGATCCTTCCATCAGGCCTTACCTGGACTTGTTTGGAGAGATCTGCATTTTTCCACACAGTGATTTCCAGAACATCTTCAGGCCCCATAATGTAATCTGGCGTTACCGTTAGAGAAGATTTCTCCGCTCCTTCCCCTCCAGGGCGTGCACCAGAGGAACTTGCCCCTTGGGGCGATCCCGCCACCAATATTAACCTTGGCACCTGATCCACCTGGCTCGCAAGCGCTACATTAACCAGGTTTCCTATAAGGATACTCACGCAAAATACAGCCTTAACATTCATGACTAATTCTCCTGAAGAAATTCGAGCCAAGCCACTTGCAACCACCATTTAGCATCTATCTGTCTCCCACCGAGAACAGGAACTTCAGTCCCACGAAGAACGATGCCTCGCTTCCCGACGAAAAAAATGGCAACCTTCTCGTCCAACGAACCTCTGCCAATGTCGGAGTCTCAGCTAAAGCAATGGGAGTCGGCACATGTACCTTCATCACTTGATCGAGCACTGGCGCCTGATCCATGAGAATCAGCATCCCCCCACTACTAATGTTCAATGATAGTGCTCGGCCATAAAGTACTCGCGCGCCTGACTCATCACCATTAGGAATAGACAATTCATACGGAATCGGTCGAAGCAACGCCACCCGCTCAGCATGCTTCTGGTGGGTTGGAACAATGGGCCAATCCCAACCTTGCTGAATTGGAGGATTACCCTCATGGCGAAAGTCACGCATCACTAAACGACTCCTTTTCCCACCATGAACAAAAGTTTAATACACCGATTTGCCCGCCTGAGTGGACCACCAATGGGGCCAACTCTTTCTACGATCATGCAACTTATTGTTTAATTGACGCAAACAGGCTGACGACCATCCAACTATGCTATTGCGTGCTCCGCCATGGCTTTCGACTGAGGGGGAACCCAAAGCCCTGTCACCCCAGGGACTTAGGTATATATTTTGTGTTTCGGTATGAAGAAGTATAGAAGTAACAGCCGTAACGAACAATACCAATCACGTATCAATATTTTCCTCGAAAGTATAATTTGACTACCTCGAAAGTATTATGTAGCATTACTAGTAGCATTCACACACTTTAGGTTATCAGAAATAGTTCCATTGTCTAGAGAGACCAAGGACCTTACGGAGTATCGCCGTGGCTCAAAACGCAATCAACTCTCAGGAACCCGTAGATAACCTAGCCGACCAACGCGCAGGTGCCGGGATCGTCGTTCTATCTTCCTCTATGCAACTATTGCACATGAATCGGCAAGCTGCTGAACTATCCAAAATCATCAACATGACTGAGAACGGTGGAGTACCGGCAAAGGCAGCCCACGGAGTGTTCCCCTCAGCACTTACAGAGCTCTGCGCCGAACTTATAAAAGCGCTCCAAGTTCGTACCGAGGCTAAGGATTGGGAACAGTTCGAAGTCAAGCGAGTGGCGGGAAACCCAAATCAACCTGTGCTCCTTCGTGGCTTTGGACTCCCTGACCGGGGCGGGGTCCAATACGCACGACTAGTCGTGACATTAGAAGAACTTGGGCGCCGTCAACAGCTCAACACCGATCAGGCTAAAGAACGATTTCAGCTTACAAATAGAGAGCAGTCTGTGGTTGAAAACCTTGCTAAAGGCTGGACTAATAAGGAAATAGCGAATGCCCTAAAAATCACCGAGCAAACAGTCAAGGAACATATCAAACACATCATGCGGAAAACAAACTCCACAACCCGAACAGGAGTCCTAGTTCAGGTCTTTCGCTCTTAACCCTCCGACTCGTGCTCCCCCAAACCAATTCAGCGAATTCCGACCTAAAGCGGCTGTTGATTCCAGCGGGTTCTACCCCGTTATTACGGACGGTTGAGTTAAGAGTCGTTCCCTCTGTTGTTGCATGTTGTACCGCCCGTGATTTCTTGGACACTGCGTTGATGGTATTCACGCCGCCACCTCTGTGGCCAGTAGGTCGCGGCGCACTTGGGCTGGAGCGCGGAAGTCATGTCGCTCGACCAGCCACTGCTCATTGTATGTGATGAGCCACTCCTGCAGGGCCAGGCGCAACTCCTCGACGGTTCGGAACGTCCGCACCCATAGGAGCTGCTCCTTGAGCGTGCGGATGAACCGCTCGGCCACCCCATTGCCTTCCGGTGCCCGGATGAAGGCCGGACTCGACGTGATCCCGAGGAACCGGAGTTCGACCTGGAAGTCGTGGCTCATGTACTGACTGCCATGATCATGGCGCACCTGCAAACCCGCCGCGCTGTCGGCCATGAACGCCCCGAACTGCCGACGGATGCCTTGGCGGAGCGGTTCCAGGGCTTCGAAGCGGGTGCCGAGCTTCGCCGCGTGGAGTCCCACTGCTTCCAGCGTACAATGATCGACGGCGATGAAGACCATCACGGGGCCATCGTCGACGGTCCAAGTACTGGTCGCATCGGTGCCCCACATCTCATTGGGGCGCTCGGTGGTGATGGTGCCGTCGTGGTGCCGCGGTCCCCCGGGGTGTCCGGCCCGGCTGGGGGCCAAGAGCGACGCCTGGCGCATGAGGCGCAAGACGCGAGGCTTGGCGGCCCGAATGCCCTGGGCTCGCAGCCGCGCCCATACCTTGCGGTGGCCCTCGCCCAGAAACGGCGACGACGCGATCACCTGCCGGATGTGCGCGGTGAGCTCCTCATCGGTGGAGGTCGTCTTCGGCCCACGCTTGGCGGCCGGCGCGGCGGGAGCGGCCTGACGAGCGTGTTGCGCATAGAACGTCGATCGAGGAAGCCCCCACTCCTCGCAGACGCGACGCACGCCATAGCAACGATGCGTGGAAGGCGACGTGGCGTGGCTCATCGCGTCGGCCTCCCGGAGGCTAAAGGGGCGCTGGCCCTCAGACGACTGACCGCTTCCCGCGAGAGTTCGAGGCGCATCGTAAGATCCCCGACCAAGGCCTTCAGCCGCGTCAGCTCATCATCCCGCTCATCGGCCGCCCGACTCTTCAGACCCGCCGGTCCGCTGGTGACGAAGTGGGTGCGCCACTCCGACAGCCGTGCGGCCGTGATTCCGGCCTCGCGGGACACCAGATCGAGATCCTCGCCGCGCAGCACGCCCAGCACCACATCCACCTTCTTCCGCGAGGAGAAGCGGCCTCGCTCCGTGTTCGATTTTGCCATGGACACCTCCGTCATGAAGGGGCATTGTGCCCTAAATCAGTGTCCAAAGAAATCGTAGGGCGGGGGAATGTCCAGTCTCCGCCGCTGACGCGGATTGTGACAGCGCTCGATATAGTCAAAGATATCGGCCCTGGCTTCGGCTCTCGTCCGGTAGTGCTGTCGATTCACACGTTCTCGTTTGAGCACTCCGAAGCAGCTCTCGGCGGCGGCATTGTCGGCGCAGCTGCCCACCGCACTCATACTGCAAATGACCTGATGCGCCTCCAGGAACCGTTGGTATTCCTCCGAGGTGAATTGACAGCCCCGATCCGAGTGCAGCATAACCGGGGTGCGCGTGGGGCGCTGCCATAACGCCATCAGCACCGCTTGGACGACCAGCTGGCGGTCCTGACGCGGACTCATCGACCAGCCCACCACGAGACCTGAATACAAATCCAGCACGATGGAGAGGTATAACCACTGCTCGGCCGGCCGAATGTAGGTAATATCGGTGACCCATTTGGTATTGGGCGCCACGGCGCGGAAGTCCCGCTCGAGATGATTCCGGGTCCCACTGGGACGCGCCCCTGAGGGCTTCTTCCGCCACCGCCGCCGCTGCGGCACCCCCTGCAGTCCGGCCCGGCGCATCAGGCGCGCCACCCGGTGGCGGCCACACCGCTCCCCGGCATAACGCAGGTCTTCCCAGATGCGCGGACTCCCGCCGACCCCGTCGTGGTCGGCATGCAGCGCACGGATTCGCGCCAACAACCGCGCATTGTCTTGGGCCCGCGCACTCAGCGGCCGGGTCACCCAGCCATAGTATCCGCTGGGCGAGACCCGCAACCATCGGCACATCATCCGGATGGAAAACGCGTCGCGGCACCGTTGGATCATCCGATACTGCATGTTGCATATTCCGCTGAATCCGGCCACCGATTCCGAGTGAATCCGGCCACCCGTCGGAGCCCCGCGACGCAGGGCCTCAGCTGTCTGTCCGAGGTGGCCGACTTCCGTCCAATTTCACCAGCCGTTTGCGCATGGACTCTCCTTTGAGCGTGATCTGATAGGCGTTGTGCACAAACCGGTCAAGAATGGCGTCAGCCAGCGTCGGCTCGCCGATCGCCGCGTGCCAGTGGTCGACCGGGAGTTGACTGGCCACGATGGTGGCCCGACGCCCGTGCCGATCATCGAGCAGTTCCAAGAGATCGCGGCGGTGCTCGTCGGGCAAGGGGGCCAGCCCCCAATCATCCAGGACCACGAGGTCCGTCTTGGCGAGACTCCGGAGCAGTCGCCCATGCGGCCATCCCCTTTGGCGATCGCCAGGTCTCGGAAGAACCGCGGGAGTCGGAGATACAGCGCGGAGAAGCCAAGCCGACAGGCCATCTGGGCCAACGCACACGCCAGGTACGTCTTGCCCACTCCCGTGGGGCCCACCATCAACACATTGTCGTGACTGCGAACCCACTGGCCGGTCGCCAGCGACGCGATCATGCTTTTCTCGAGCCCCCGCGGATGGCGATAATCGAGATCTTCCAGTGTGGCGCTGCCTGGGAGCCTGGCCTGGGCGAGGCGGCGGATCAGTCGTCGATTCTCCTGGGTGGTCCGTTCCCGATCGACTAACAGCCCCAAGCGCTCCTCGAAGCTCAGACGCTGAATCTCGGGCATCTCCAGTTGTTCGGTCAGGGCGGTGGCCATGCCCGTGAGCTTCAGGGCCTCCAGCGTCGCGAGTGTGGGATGGCGTAACATCACAAACCTCCTTCGTGTTGGTAATAGGTGGTGCCGCGCAGATGTTCGTGCTCGATCGGGAGCGGGATGGTCGGGGCGAGCTCCGCAAGCGGCTGCTGGTCAAGCCCGGTCTTGAGGATCGACTGGACACTCTTGTAGGCGACGGCGTCGATCGCCTGGGCGCGGCGACACGCCGCCTCCACCCGCGCCGGACCGTAGAGGCGTTCCAGCCGCAACACCCCGAGGCACGAGCGATAGCCTTGTTCGGGATGCCGGCGGTGGGTCAAGAGCGTGTCCACCACCGCCGCCGTGGCAGGCCCGATGGTCTCGGCCCACTGCAGGAGCCGCGACGGCGACCACGCCAGATATCGTTGGTGCGCCGACAGGAGATGCGCGGTGACGGTCGTATGGCGGCCGCGCTCCGCACTTCGCATATGGCTGGCCACGCGCTGGTGCTTGTGGAAGCACTCGACGGTCGTCGCCGTGAGCCGCACATCCAGCGCCCGGTGCACCAAGGGCGCGGGGACGCTGTAGTAGTGGCCCTCGATCTCCACGTGCGAATCGATATTCACCCGCGCCGTGCGCCACTCGGCATAGACGTAGGGCTCGCGTGGGAGGGGCTGGAGGGCCGGGCGGTCCACCGTCTCGAACTGGGACTGCCGACAGCCGGAGAGCTTCTTGAAGGGGCGCGTGTTCAGGCGCTCCAGGCAAGCCAGGATGGCCGCATTGAGCTCGGTCAGGCTGAAGAAGGGCTGATGGCGCAGCCGGGCGAGCATCCACCGCTCGACGAGCAGAACGCCCGCTTCGACCTTGGCCTTGTCGCGTGGTTTGCGCACCCGAGCCGGGATCACCGCGACGCCGTAGTGATGCGCGAGCGCCGCGTAGGTCGGGTTCAGCTCCGGCTCATCGCGACAGGCCTTGGTCACGCCCGCGCGAAGATGGTCCGGGACCACGAGCTGCGGCACGCCGCCGAAAAAGGCGAAGGCCCGCACGGGCGCCCCGATCCAATCGGGCAGCGTTTGCGTCCAGGTCGCCTCGGCATAGGTGTAGTTCGACGCGCCCAGAACGGCGACGAAAATCTGGGCCTGCCGGAGCTCGCCCGTGCGTCGGTCCTGGACCGGCACGGTTTGGCCCGCGTAATCGACGAAGAGTTTCTCCCCCGCCCGATGCTCCTGCCGCAGGCAGCGATCCAGGGTCGTGCGCCAGGCCCCATAGAGATCACAGAAGCGGCTGTACTGATAGCCGTCGGGATGCTGCGCCTTATACTCTTGCCACAGTAGCGCCAGGGTCACGCCCTTCCGCGCCAGTTCTTGATGCAGCGTCGCCCAATCCGGAACCGCCCACGGAGCCGCCGTGGGACACGGGGCCGCGGGATACAGCCGGGTTTCCAACTGCGTCTCATCCAGCTCCGCCGGTAAGGGCCACGACAGCCCGGCCGCGGTCGCACGAGACAGCGTCTCCGCCACGGTGCTGCGCGCCACCCCACAACTGGCCGCGACCTGTCGGTTACTGAGCCCGCAGGCCCATTTGAGTCGCAACATGTCTTTGATCTTCCGCATGGTCACTCGCTCCGCTGGCATCGGCACCTCCTCCACGATGAAATGGAGGCGGTACCATACCGAAGGTGAAGGAGGACCTGCGTCGCGGAATGCTCCGGAATGAGCAGGCGGCGGATCGCCGCCCCTTATTCCGAGGGATGTCGGCCGCCGATTCCGAGGAGGACCGGAACAGCGGCCGGCTTCACATCGGAATCAGTGGCCGCGTTCCGTCGGAATGGGTGGCCGACTTGCGTCGGAATCAGTGGCCGGCTTGGCTCGGAATACGCAGATGAGCCCGTTGTCGCTCCGTAAGACCGGGGCCCCGACAGGCCGCAGCGTGCCCCACCGTGCGAGACAGGCTGCCTCGACGGCCCGTTCCGCTTCCTTCGCCCGACTCCGGAGGGCGAACTCGTAGCCCATGAGTTCGCGGTCATGGCAATCAATGACCGCGGCCAGATGCGCCCAGCCATCTTGACCACAGGGGATATGCGTCACATCCAGCGCCCACCGTTCGTTGCTCCGACTGGCCCGACTCACCCAGCCCCGGACGCGGGGTCGCGGGGTGGATGATCGCTGATGCACGAACCAGCGCTTCTGCTTCAGCACCCGATACACCGCTTTCCGATTCACGACGAGCTTCTCGTGAAAACGCAGCAACACCCAGAGCCGCCGATACCCGAACGTGGGATGCTGCTGAATCAACTGACGGAGACGATCTGTCCACGGCGGGTCCAGGGGGTGGCGTCGCCCCCCGGTCCCTCTTGGCCGATGCAGGCTCGCGCGGCTGACCTCGAGGACCCGACAGCTCTGCCGTTCTGAGACACCCACCACAGCCGCTCTCACACGTCGGATGTCTTCCGGGCTAAAGGGTATGGTTTCAAGGCCTCCCGCAAGATATCGTTGTCGAGCACAAGCTCGCCGATCTTCTGTTTGAGCGTCTTGATCTGCTCTTCCTTCAGCGCCTCCTCGTCCCGCGGTCGCGTCCGCAAGGCATTCTCGGCACCCAGCAGAAACTTCTCACGCCACTCCTCCACCTCAGCGACCGTCAGCCCATGCTGGCGAGCCGCTTCGGCCACAGAGGTCTCGTCCTTCAGGATGCTGACGACTAAGGCGACGCGCCGTTTGGCGCTCCATCGCTCAATGGGATCGGTTGATTCCGTTGCCATATCCACCGCCTCGGTCCATTCAGGACCATGTCGTGAAGGTGGTCTCAATTTCAAGGGGAGCAGGATATCCTGTTCGAATTCGGAACTGAATGCACGCCGCACTCTGGTCACCGGGAATCTCCTTCCCGGACTTATGATTCGGTCGTGACGGACTGATGCGTATTACCCAAACCTCGTCTGACAGTCCGGTAGAGTACTCGAGTCCAGGGCAGGAATGAGGACGATGACCACTGAGCAGAAAATCATCAAGACGAAGGTGAAGGTATTTCAACTGGCGAAGCAACTTGGCAACATCTCGGAGGCCTGTCCGGTGATGGGCCATAGACGGGATAGCTTCTGCCGCTTCAAGGAGATCTATGAGACCGGCGGCAAGACGGCGATCCAAGAGATTTCACGGAAGGAGCCGCCCCTGAAGAGTTGGGTCTCACCACACGTGGAACACGCCCTCGGATCTCTCCCCGGGGTATCCGCGTATCTGGCTCCGGCACGATTTGAAAACGATGTAGACGCGGCTGAAAACGTTGGAAGCAACAGTCGCCCCAAAGGGCCTTTGTCTTGTTCCGCAAGACATCTAACAAACGCCGGGGGCTGCAGACCGACCTGGACACCTGGTTCCAGCACTAAAACGAGCAACGCTTCCATCCGGGCCACTGGTGCCAAAACAAGACACCGATGTAAACGTTTATCGAAAGTGTGCTGTTCGCGAAGGAGAAAATCTGGGCGATAACACCCGGCGAGGACTCGCTGTCGGCCAAATGAGCTCTTGAGCTCTCCACCTCGGGCCACAGGCTCCTGACGGTACCACTATCGTACAAAGGCAGAATATCACGATGCAATCGTGATCTCGCTGACGGCATGGGTGCGCGTCATGTCGATTGTGCACCGATTCGTTCTTGAGCGTGCCCAAAAACTTTCGATGGATACATTCGATAGGCTCGTAGAGGCGGGGGCGGCGTTGGGGCGTTCGGAAACAAATCTATCCGATAAAATCCATGAATGCGTTTTTGTTCTGGATTGGAGTACTTACCGGACGACCCAAATCTTTCCTTGCCCCACAGTGTACACGGACCTCCAGCAGGCTAGGGCCGAGAGAATCTTTCAGACCCAATAGACACGAATGAAGTTCCTGCTTGGTCTGAGCTCGAACGGCATGTTCGTAGCCCGCGGCACGCGCGATACCCAGGAGATCAATGTCCAGTCCCACGGTCGGTTGACCACCCACCGAATCATGAGCCCCATTGTTCAGAATAATATGTTTGAGGTTTCGTGGCTTCAGAGATCCATTGATGGAAAGGGACCCCATATGCATAAGGAGAGCGCCGTCTCCATCGAGACAATAGACGGTACGCTCGGGTTGTTGGAGTGCAATGCCCAATGCGATTTGGGAAGCGTGTCCCATGCCGCCAACTGTTAAAAAATCCCGTTGATGGCCGTCCCCCTTTTTGCCTCTGTATTCGTACACTTCCCGAGAAGGCATGCCGGTGGTAGAAACAACCATGTCACTTTCCTCGAGCACATCGATCACCTGCTGGATAGCCTCTTCACGAGAAAGCTGAAATTCAGGTTTTTCAACCCGCGATACCGTAAAAGGTTTGAAGGTTCCTTTCTTAATGACGAGCGCAAAGGGCGCGCTGGATTTTCGAACATAGGCCAGGGCGTCTTTCAGGAGCGTCTCCGCATGATCCACGTCCGGCCCCAGAATGGAATAGGGAAGCTCCATGGCCTCAAGCATGGGCAGCATAACCCGACCTTGCTTCTTATGCTGAGGCTCATCATGGACGCCTGGTTCCCCTCGCCATCCAATGACCAGCAGCATGGGAATGGAGTACACCTCCTCATCAACCAATGACAACAGAGGGTTGATGATGTTGCCTAACCCGGAGTTCTGTAAATAGACCAGAGGAATCTTCCGTGTCGCCAGATGGTACCCTAGCGCCAAAGCGATGGCCCCACCTTCGTTGGCGCTGATGATGTGTTGGTCACCGCGAGGCACATGTTCGAGGCAGGCACAGAAATCCTTGAGCAGGGAATCCGGCACCCCGGTGAAAAAATCAACCGCATTCGCCTGGAGGTGTTCGACGAACTCCTGTGGGTCAATCATGCTCTACTAGCTCCGGAGAACACTGTGTTGTGATCGGCGTTAGCGAGCGGTTCCATGGCCGATTAGCTGTGTGGAACCATAATGAGAACATCTTCTGCAGCGAACATCAGAAGTTTCCTGCCTGGACGACATCATCAAGGCTATTGATATCCAGCCAGTGTCCCACCGTATACAGGACCCGGACAGGGTATTGCCGTTTCAGCAGTTCTTGCAACAAATGCGGGATGCTAGCCTTTCGGTTCGCTGGATCGGCCAGGATTTCCAAAAGGACCTCATTGACCTGGCTGGCTGCGTTGGAAGAGAGTTTGAGAAACCCCATCCACACCCCGTGAATCGTTGCTCCGGGAAGATTGTTCCCCAATTGCTTGAGATAGATCTTGGCATTAAAGGCTTTCCGCGAATTCGGAAAGGTGCACTCCACAAAACCACCAAGACGGGCATAACTGGTCCGATCCTGCCAGTTGCTATCTACGAAAATCACGCAATCATCTTGCTCCTGGCACAGTGCCTGCGGAATATACTTATTGAACAGCACGTCGCCATAGGAAATGATCGTAGACTGAAAATGCCCCTTCTTGGATTGCAGGGCCTTTGACAGGGAATCCAGTTCGCCGGTTTCAGAAAATTCACTATTATCGATATAGGTCAAGTTGGGAAGATTCACGGCCTCCTTCTTATACCCACGAACAACAAGGATATCCTTGATCCCGACCGCATTATACGCGTCAACAATGTGGTTCAGGATCGGTGCGCCCTGAACTTTGACCATGGTTTTTGGTTGCGCTTCGGTGAGTTCTCCCAGTTCATCGCCTCGGGAGGCAGCAAGCACCACTGCCGACGTGCCCTCGGCACCTCGGGGAAGATAGCGTTCTTCAGCCTCCAGCAGTTCCGCGGCGTTCTGCAGCCGAAATATTTCGGAGACCGGAGCCACCCTATCCTCGATGGAAAGGAGATTTTCACTCTCCTTTAAGGCTCGCGCGGTTTTCTGCATAGTGGCCACGGCCGCTCGCAGCATGTGATTCGCCCAAATCACCATCGAAAAACCATGCTGTCGAAACACATCAGTGGGCGTGGAATAATATTTGGTGGGAACGATCACGACCGGGCATCGATTGCCCCACTCCCGCTTAAACGCGAGGATCTCATCAGGAACCGAAAGGGCACTGTGAATGAGAATGCCGTCCGCCCCAGCCTGATGATAGGCCTCGGCCCGACGCAGGGCTTCCGCCAACCCCCAGCCGCAGATGAACGCCTCCACCCTGGCAATAACGCTAAAATCCGGGTCGGTCTGCGCATCTTTTCCTGCCTTTATTTTGCCGCAGAATTCCTGCATGTCTGCAAGGGGTTGGGCGTCCCCCTTCAGAAAACTATTTGTTTTGGGAAACAGTTTATCCTCAATGCAGACCGCAGCGATGCCGCGCTGTTCCAGTTTGCGGATCAGCCGCTGCATATTATTGAAATTGCCGTATCCCGTATCGCCGTCAAGGAGTATGGGAATGCGGGTTGCATCGGACATGAATTCAAGGTCCTCCAACACCTGGGTCCAGCTGGCTTCGTTATTGTCACGAACTCCAAATTGGGCAGAGATGGATAGACCGCTGGCCCAGATGCCACGAAAACCAGCCTCTTCGACAATTTTTGCGCTCAGGCCATTGTGAGCCTCGCAGATGAATTCCAGCTGCTCGGAAAGGAGGAGATTTCTAAACTGACGGGCCTTGGTCAGCACTTGTCTCGAATTCATGGGCGGAGGAACCTTTCCCCAAAGGATTTCACGCTGTGTTCATGGTCTGCTGAAATGTTCATGGAACCTGCTGGTCGATCAGCCGTCACTGCCTCTATAGAACAGTACTGGTCCAGTATTCAGGACATATTCGTTCCCGTGGCCTCCCGAAGGATCTAGTTTTTTTCTTGGAACCAGGACCTCCGGAATGGCCACTCGTTCAATCGATCGCCCAAACAACCATTCTGCCCCTGCCTCCATCCTCCTTGGGAATCTGTGCCAATCGACGATTCGTGTGAGGAGTCATGAATTGTCACGAAGAGGCGTAGGCAAACGGTCACCGGTCTTCAACAAACGCTGCGGCAGACTGGTCATTGAGTCGCCATGGATCCCCAACAATATCAGCCGCCCCCAGAGGTTCGCTAGTGTGTAGCCACCAGAAGTTACATCTCAGCGGACCATTCGCACCACAGCACCGACTGACGTGCTGGGCTTTCAC
Organism: Nitrospira sp.; assembly: GCA_023248215.1. Classification (GTDB taxonomy): domain Bacteria; phylum Nitrospirota; class Nitrospiria; order Nitrospirales; family Nitrospiraceae; genus Nitrospira_A. Next base: position 137,809 of record JAHFEW010000001.1, on the reverse strand, counting down.
GCTTCGCGACGCAGCGGCATGGAAATGGACCAAACCTCCGAAAAGCGGGCATTGCGCTTAAAGGAGTGCGTCCGCGAGCGTACTCATGCCGGATGCAATATTCTTTGATGCCTGGCCTATGCGACCTTTCCCCCATTCCCTGGACACCTAGTTATGGCTAACAGCCGTCCTCGCTTTGCTCGACCGGAGAATAGTAGCCGAGTGGGGGGCACTGCCGCCGACAAGAAAACATCACAATTCGCTGGACCATGGTCTGTGTCGCTTCCTTCCTCGCCCGTGCAGTACAGGCAAGAGGCAAGGACAGCAGTGTAATCAGGGAAGGGCGCCCGTCTCATTACGGAGCCACTAGTAGCCGCACGGCTACCGCCTATCGCGTGCCAGATTTCAGATCTCTCCCCTCTAATCTTCCGTATTCAATTCAACACAGTGAAATATTTTTGAGACATTCTCACGCTTGACAAAAGTTGTCTATTATAATTATTTCAATGCGTTACAGTTGTTTCGACTGGGCCCGACACTTGCTCAATACCATCCTGTCTCTACGGCGAGACAGTGATTGGAGGATCGGGGCAGATGGACGTCATGAGAGAACTAAAATTGGGTCTGTTCGCCATCATGGTGAGTGCCCTCTCTGCCGTCGGCTGCCAATCCAGCCTCGCCAGCAACTCAGTCCGGTACGACAATGTAAGGTTTATGGACGTATGGAATACCTATACACATTGCCTGTCTACTGAAGAAACTCAGTCTGCCCTGTTGGACTCAACTAAGTTACACGGGGTGAGCCAGACTCAAGCGAACAGGTCACTATTCGAGAACTTCCTCCCAAGTCAGTTCAAAAACATGGTCGCTCAACCTTCATTCCGACTGGCCGTGGATGTTCACGCCATGGCAGCCTCGTGCAGTCTTCACACGGGCAACCTCGCGGTGTCAGTGGGAGAACACGATCTCGCAAAAAATCAGTTCCGACAGATTTTGGATAGCCACACACAATCTGACTATTCATACTATGCTGCGCAAGCGCGGGCACAGCTGTCGCATCTCGAGTTGACGCTTCAAGCCGCTCTCCGATAAACCGGTCGCTCTTGCCATATAGACAATTGTCTAACTCTTACCTTCTGAACCTGTGCGAAGTACATCCTCAAACAGCTGTACATAGATCTCAGCGGAACGGGCCCACGAGAGATCCTGCTCCATCCCAGCCGTGACGATGCGCTGCCAGTCCGCCTTCTTCCGGTATACCGACAATGCCAGCAGTAAACAGGTCAAGAGTGAGGTCGCGCTGGTATCGGCAAAGCTAAAACCGGTGACACGCGATTCCTTGAAGGTGCGAGGCGTGTAGTTGACCACCGTATCGGCCAATCCTCCGGTCTTTCTTACAACGGGAACAGTCCCGTAACGCAGACTATACAACTGGCTGAGTCCGCAGGGCTCATAGCGGGAGGGCATGATAAACATATCCGCCCCGGCTTCAATTCGATGGGCCAATCCTTCATCAAAGACATTGCGTAATGCGACTCTCCCTGGATAACCTGCCGCTAACTCACGCACTTGCTGTTCATAGTGGACATCCCCCGTCCCGAGAATGGCCAGCTGAACATTGAGTTCCATGAGCTCCGGAATGATTTCGATAACCAGGTCGATACCTTTCTGACTCGTCAGACGGGCAATGACCCCCAGAAGCGGAACGTTCTGCTGATGAAGACCCAACTCCTGCTGAAGCGCTTTCTTGCACCGTGCCTTCCCGGACATGTCGGACAGTGAATAGGGAGCAGCTAAGTGCACATCCTTCGCAGGATCCCAGATCTCTGCATCAATGCCATTCACAATGCCATGGAGCACGTGCTTGCGCGCGCGGATGACCCCATCAAGACCACACCCATACTCGGATGTCTGGATCTCGTGACTGTAGGTCGGGCTCACCGTGGTGAGGAGATCGGCAAAAACAATGCCCCCCTTTAACAGATTGACAGCCCCATAAAACTCGAGCGCGGCAGGCGTGAACAATTCCGGGGACAATCCCGTCAGAGCAAAATGCTCAGCCGGGAACAACCCCTGATAGCCAAGATTGTGAATGGTCAAGACACTACGTGTGCTCTTGAGCGAGGCCTTCGCTTGGTAGATCGTCCGTAAATACACCGCACATAGGGCGGTTTGCCAATCGTGCAAATGTAGAACATCAGTCTGCCACCGGTCTTTCTCGCCGAAGTGAACCAGCAATTCCATAACCGCACGGCAGAAAAACACGAACCGGTCAAAATTGTCGGGATAATCGAGACCGGCCTCTTGATACAGCCCTGGCCGAGCGAAATACTGATCATGCCGAACGACAAATACGCGTAGGCCTCCGGGCTCCATCACCCGGGAAGGCGGGCCGGCGACTTCCTGAACGCGGGCCTCAATCAGACCGTCACCTGTCGGAACCGACAGCCGGGTATAGTCCGTCATCTGATAGCCATGTGACTCAACCTGCCGATAACAGGGAAGAATCACACAGACCTCGTGGCCGAGCTTGGCGAACTCGATGGCCAGCGCACCGACGACATCGGCGAGCCCGCCCGTTTTCGCATAGGGCACGACCTCCGACGACACCATGAAAATCTTAAGCGGACGATGATCCTGAGTTGATTTCATATGAGGGGAGGACACCAACTACTTCGAGGCTGGTGACGATTCGAGTCGCGTCTTGAATTGCGATTCGTACTTCCAGGTCTTGCCGACGGCGTGTATCTTCTCGGCCGTCATCGTTTCGTGATACACCAGCGCGTCATCGAGAAACACCAGATACTGGCCCCGATCCGCATAGGCTAAGAACAAGGCATCTCCGGCCGCTAATCCCGTTTCCCACCCCTGCGGCGATTCTCCGAGTGCCATTCGTGCCTGCGGAATCAAGCGTCCGTCTTGCATGCCGAAGAAATGCGTAAACTGCTGATGCATATAGGTTGGCTGTCCCCAGGTCTCGACAAAGGCCCTCGGTGTCAGTTGATGAATTCGAAAGTCACCATCCCGCACCAGTCGTTTCTGCTGGTCGAACGAAGGCAGTCCCGAGCAGGCCACAGACAGGACTCCGATAAGCAGCCACCATCCCGCGCCTATGCATCGACCTGGATTCATCTGATTGTGCCTCCTCCCCCTCACCTCCACACCCTGCCCCCTCACCTAGTCGGTCAGAGCAACCGTCTGGACTTTGGCTCCACCGGTTTCACCGGCTGACACACATCGCACTGGCACAACCGCCGCAAGAAGGCATACGAATAGAGGCCGGTGTCATGCCCGTCACTCCAGGTGAACTGGAATGCGTACCGTCCGACCGGTTGAACATCCTGGAGCATGATCACGATGGGCACATCGTCAGGTTTCAGGCGGAGCTCACCGGTCCATTCATCCGTGCAGGCCGCGCACGGGCAGCGCTGCCGGAGATACCGGACTGGATAGATGGCCTTATGGCCATCGCTCCAGGTGATACCCAACACGCCCTTCTCTAGCCATTCCATATCGGTGGGTTCGAGTACGATCTCATTCATAGGCGACACCGCTCCCTCCCTCGCATCGCGCAGCAGACCTGAGAGTCTCGATCTCCAACCGCATCTTACGCGGGGCTCCCACTTGTCAGGAAATCCACCGGCGGGAGTCGCCGCCCCGCTACCACTGTGACATAACTCTCGATGGCCGACTCGACTTCAGCCCGCACTTGACCGGCCGCATGCAAACGACTCAACAGTGCCGGCGGCATGTGCAAGGCCTGCTGGAGAAACGCGACGCTTCCGCGGGACAATGCCGTACAACGAAATGGCTGGCGGCTCGCGCACCGCTCGCAGACCATCCCTCCTGCAATCGGTGAAAACTGAGGGAGAGGACACCGATGCCCTTGACCGCAGGTCGCGCATTGCTCAGTCTGGGGTCGAAAGCCGGTGACCCCCAGCAAGCGAATCTGGAACAGCAATGTCGTCCATGCCGCATCCCGACTTTCCAACAGCGTTCGTAATCCTGATTCTAACATCTCAAACACTCGTGGCTCCGCATCGCCGTCTGCCATGACCGCGCTCACCAAATTGACCATGCGCCCTGCCGCAGCCATTAAGGCCAAATCGCTGCGGAACTTAGCAAAGGGCTCATCCTGGGCAACTTGTGAAATCCGATACAGTGAATCGCCGGGCTTCTCGAAGAGATCCAGATGACACAGGGTAAAAGGTTCGATCATGCCGCCCAGCCGGCTCTTCAACCGACGCGCGCCGCGCGCCACTCCGCGCAGTTTTCCCAAGCGCATCGTATAGAACGTCACGATGCGGTCGGCATCGCCCCATTTTCGGCTATGCAGCACAATGGCGGCAGTCTTCACCAACGGCATCTCACCACCCACGGTCGAGGAGTACCTCAGAGAGAGGAGATACGCCCCGCAACGCTATCGAATTTGTTCAAGGAATACCGTCGCCAGCGTGAGGTAAATGGCAATGCCGGTAATGTCGTTGGCCGTCGTCACGAATGGACCAGCGGCAACGGCGGGGTCCACCCCCATTCGTTTCAAGACGATCGGCATCACCGTGGCCATGCTGGTCGAGACGAGAAAGGCCGTAATGAGCGACACCCCGACGACCATACCGAGAAACACCTGATGCCACAACCAGCCGACAACGGTCAACATCAGGCTACAGACAATGCCCATCAGGAACGCAATCTTGGCTTCGCGAAAGAAAATCTTCCAGACGTCCGTGAGTTCCACGAGTCCCGTGGCGAGTCCTCGAATGATGAGCGTGGAAGACTGAAGTCCGACGTTGCCACCCATGGCGGCGATGACGGGGATGAAACTGACGATGGCCACCACTTCCTGAATCGTATACCGGAACATCCACAACAACATGCCGGACAACAGGCTTCCCACGAGATTCGTGAACAGCCAGGGAAGCCGTACCCGCGCAGCGGCAATGCTCGACGACTTGAACATCGAATCTTCTTCGATGGCCCCGGCCATTTTCAGCATGTCTTCGGTCGCTTCTTCCCGAATGACATCCACGACGTCGTCCACGGTAATAATGCCGACTAGTTTCCCGTCTTTCTCCACCACCGGAATAGCCAGCAGGTTGTAACTCGCGACCTGGCGCGACACTTCTTCCTGATCCATGTCCACGGCCACACTGATCAGATCACGCGTCATAATGTTTTTGAGCGGAGTCGCCGGAGGAACGGTCAATAACTGGCGAAGGGATAACACTCCCACAAGCCGGTCTTCCTTGTCCGTCACATAAATGTAGAACACCATTTCGGCGTCGGTGGCCTGCTGCAAGCGGCGGATGGCTTCCTGGGCCGTGGCATCCTCGGAGAGCGCGAAAAACTCCGTCGTCATGATGCCGCCGGCCGTGCCTTTGGGATACTTCAACAGGTCGGCGATTTCAGTGGAATCCTCTGCCCGCATCAGCGCGAGGATCTCCTTCGCGCGATCGGTCGGAATCACACTTAAGATATAGGCGATGTCGTCAGACCCAAGGTCTTTTAACAACCAGGCGGCATCGGAAGGCAGCATATCGGACAGCACCAGGGTAATGCTGTCGCCGTCCAACTCGCTGAGCACTTGCCCGCGTTTGACATCCCCGCGCACCAACTCGAAGATTTCGCGTTTTTCTTTTAACGAAGAGAGATGATCGACGACGTTGGCGATATCCGCCGGATGCATGCGCGCCAGCATTTTCGCCAAATTGGTGATGGCACCGCGACGCAAGAGTCGCTGGATAGAGACCAATCGCACGTCGGGCTTGGCCTGGCCACCGGCTTGAGGCTCGCGGGGCACATCCTTCCCTAGCGGCTCTTTTTCAGGAAGTCGCGTAGGTTCCGACGGTTGGATGGTGACTTCGTTAATAACCTAACTCCGCGAGGGTTTCCTCGTCCTCTCGCCACGACTCTCGTACCTTCACCCACAACTTCAAAAACACCTTCATTCCGAACAGCCGTTCCATATCCTGCCGTGCCGCCGTCCCCACGATTTTGAGACGCTCGCCGTGCTTGCCGATCAGAATACCCTTTTGCGATTCCTTTTCTACGAGCACGACGGCACCGATCTTGGTTAATTTCTTGGTTTCCTGAAACTCCTCGATCTCGACCGCCACCGAGTGGGGTACTTCTTCATAGGTCTGCTGCAGGATTTTCTCGCGGATCAATTCGGCCGCCAGCGTTCGCATCGACTGATCCGTCACCACATCTTCGCTGTAGGTGGCTTCACCTTCCGCCAAGAGCGAGACGGTCACCGTCAACAAGCGATCGACATTATCCGCCGTTTCCGCCGATACCGGAACCATTTCCGTCCACGGAAAGATCCGTAGATACTGGTCCATCAAAGGCAGGATTCGCGACTTGTTTACCAGATCGACTTTGTTGATCACCAAGACGACCGGACGCGCGTGCTTCGCAACGGCCTGTCGCACATGGTCGATCACGGCCAGATCGCCGGGGCCCGGCTGGGACGTGGCTTCGACGACGACATACAACACATCTGCATCGTCAAAGGTGTCCAGCGTCGTACGCACCATGCGGCGGTTCAACAGGTGATGGGGCTCGTGAAACCCGGGCGTGTCGAGAAACACGATTTGGGCTCCCTCGACATGGGCCACCCCCAAAATCCGTGTCCTGGTCGTTTGTGGCTTGTCCGACACGATCGCAATCTTTTCCTTCAGCAGACGATTTAAGAGCGTCGATTTTCCAACATTCGATCGCCCGATGATGGCCACACTTCCAAACTTCATGGTGTCTTCACCGTTGGAAACCGTTCTTTTTCTCCGACCGGCGCGAGTTGATACACGGTCTCTCCTTTCCGCACATAACCTAACCGTTCCCTAGCCAATTCCTCGATGCGAGTCGTATCGTACTGGACACGATCCAGATCTGTCCGCAGTTCACTGTTCAGTCGCTGAAGATCGGACAACTCTCGATCAAGCTGTTCCGCATGGTCGCGCAAATGCAGGTACCGCGAAATTCCCATCTCACCGAACAGCAGAGTTCCCATCATGAGCAACAGTGCCCCGAGCCCCACCCACTTCCCGGCGGAATACAGCTTCCGCTGCCAATCCAACCAGTCGCGACCACGGTTCGGTTTAATCATAACAACGATTACGACCTCGATGGAACAGCCGCACGCCCCCGATAGACAGCCGCCGCACCCAGTTCATCCTCAATGCGAAGGAGCTGATTGTATTTCGCGACACGATCCGTTCTGGATAAGGACCCGGTCTTGATCAATCCGCTGTTCGTCGCAACCGCCACATCCGCAATCGTCGTGTCTTCCGTTTCGCCTGAGCGATGCGAAATGATCGCCGTGTAGCCCGATCGTTTGGCGAGCTCAATCGCGTCGAGGGTCTCCGTCAGCGTGCCGATCTGATTGAGCTTGATCAGAATCGAATTCCCGATTCCCTCAGCAATTCCCTTGGCAAAGATCTCGACGTTGGTGACAAAAATATCGTCGCCTACCAATTGTACGCGCTTGCCGAGCTTTTCAGTCAGGATCTTCCAGCCCTTCCAATCCAGCTCACTCAAGCCATCCTCGATGGACAGAATCGGATACCGATCCAACAACTTGCCGTAATAGCCGACCATTTCTTCCGAGGACCGCTCAGGATTTTTCTCGGCTTCCAGTACATACCGCCCCTTCTCGTAAAACTCGCTCGCCGCAGAATCCAACGCCAACGCGATATCTTGGCCGGGGCGATAGCCGGCATCCTCAATCGCCTGCATAATTAACGCAAGTGCTTCCTCATTCGACTGCAGATCCGGCGCGAATCCGCCCTCATCGCCGACCGCCGTATTCAACCCCTTTTTCTTCAACAGCGCCTTCAATGTGTGAAAGACTTCCGTCGCCATGCGTAGCGCTTCGCTGAACCGGGGCGCCCCCACCGGCATGATCATGAATTCTTGTAGATCGAGACGGTTATCCGCGTGAGCCCCGCCGTTGATAATGTTCATGAGCGGCACCGGCAGCACCCGCGCATTCGCCCCGCCGAGGTAGCGATACAACGGTTGGCCCGTCTCATGTGCCGCGGCCTTAGCTACCGCCAGCGAGACGCCGAGGATGGCATTGGCCCCCAGCTTTCCCTTGGTCTTGGTCCCATCCAACGCAATCATTGCGTGATCGACAGCGACCTGGTCCAAGGCCTCCATCCCGAGCAGTTTCGGTGCAATGGTCTTACTCACATTCGCGACCGCCTTCGACACACCCTTCCCCATCCAGCGCTTCTTGTCGCCATCCCGCAACTCGATCGCTTCCTTTTCACCGGTCGAGGCGCCGGACGGCACCGCCGCACGCCCATGCGCGCCGCTTTCCAGGAGCACTTCGACTTCCACCGTGGGATTGCCTCGTGAATCAATAATCTGCCGGGCCTTCACGTTCCTGATTCCGCTCATGCTCGTGTTCTCCTCCGCAACCGAGTACTGTTAGAAAATCATGACATGATCAACTAAGTATCGTGAGTTCTGTTCGACCAATACCATTTCAGCTACGAATTCACCTTGCGGCTTCGTGAACCATTGCTTCCAGACTATTGCTACTGATGTTGGCCGTCTGAAGATGCCAATGAATTCCCGCTTTGAGAAATACCCCTTCTCGGCTTGGTATTGCCTGCACACCTTCTCTAAATAGTCCTTGGTGACAAGAGATTTCAGTCTCTCCGTAAAGTCTCTCACATGCCGCTCATGGTCTATCTCAGTCGAGGCCTGCATGAGGTTGTCCATGATCGGATCAGCGATTTTCAGGATTTCCTCATCAGATTTCTGTGCGAGTTCCACGGGACACGGGTGCATGTATACCTTCTTGGATGAGGCGTGGTTGCTTTCCACTGCGCGCGTCCAACAAGGGACTTCTGAGGCCGCGCGTTGCGCGAGTAAAGAAGGTACCCCAGTCTCATCCCAATGTCTTCTTCAACAGATCATTCACCTTCCCGGGATTCGCTTTGCCGCCGGAGGCCTTCATCACCTGCCCGACGAGGAACCCCAGCACTTGTTGCTTGCCGTCCTTAAATTGCGCCACTTGAGCAGGATTCTGCTTCAAGACTTCATCAATAATTCCCGCCAGCGCCCCTTCGTCCGACACCTGCGTGAGCCCCTTTTCCTGAACGATCTGAGCCGGTGTCTTTCCCGAGGTATAGACATCCGGGAAGATCTCCCGAGCCACTTTGAGGCTGATCACACCTTGATCAACGAGCGTCAGCAGGTCGACCAGCCGCTCGGGCGTCACCGGTGAGGCGTCTGCCTCAGTCCCGGAGTTATTCAATTCGCGCAGCAATTCCCCCATCACCCAATTGCTCACCGTCTTGGGATGAGGATAGAGCCTGACGCAGGCTTCGAAGTACATGGACAACGCTTTGCTGGACGTTAAAATGCCCGCATCATACTCGGGCACGTCGTACTCCGTGATAAACCGTTGCTGCTTCGTCGAGGCCAGTTCGGGCAATCCCTGACGGAGTTGCTCGACCCATTCGGCCGAAATCTCCAGTGGAACCAGATCAGGGTCCGGGAAATAGCGGTAGTCATGCGCCTCTTCTTTGCTGCGCATCACCGCTGTCTCACCGCGATCAAGGTTCCAGAGGCGCGTTTCCTGATGAATCTTCCCGCCTTCATTCAGCACTTTGGTTTGCCGTTTTATTTCATAGTCAACGGCATCCTTGACGAACTTGAACGAGTTGATGTTCTTCAGCTCAACCTTCGTCCCGAAGGCTGTCTGGCCCATCGGACGCAACGAGAGATTCGGTTCACAACGAAAACTCCCCTCTTCCATGTTGCCGTCACAGACATCGAGGTACATCAAGAGTTCGCGCAACGCCTTGAGATAGGCGACCACCTCTGCAGAGGAGCTCAGGTCCGGTTCGGTGACAATTTCAAGCAAGGGTGTCCCGGCACGATTGAGATCGACCAGGCTCATGCCGCTGCCAGCCTCATGCAAATTTTTCCCCGCATCCTCTTCCAAATGGGCCCGCCTGACGCGCACGCGCTTCCGACTTCCCGCGACGGTGATGTCAATCCAGCCGTGTTCACAAATCGGCGCTTCGTATTGCGAGATCTGATAGCCCTTCGGCAAGTCGGGGTAAAAATAATTCTTGCGGGCGAACCGATTGTGCACACCGATCGTGCTGTTCAGCGCCAGCCCGGCACGGACCGCCATTTCCACGGCCTTTTCGTTGATGACCGGCAGCGTCCCCGGCATGCCCAGACAGACCGGACAGGTCTGCGAATTTGCCGTGAGGCCGAACGTGGTCCCACAGGCACAAAACAGCTTGGACTGCGTGCGCAGTTGTGCGTGCACCTCTACGCCGATGACGACTTCGTACGCCACGCTTATCCCTGCTCCCCCTTGGTGAAATGCTCGCGCTCCCGCTTCATCGCCTCCCGTCCCGCATCGAACGCATCCCGCAACACGGTTTTCTTGGATTCAATAAACTCGCGACCTTCTTCGACGACACCCTCAAGTTTCTCTCCGGCTTCCCCGACCAAATCCCGCAACCCATCCTCTGCGCGCCTTGCATACCCGCCCAACAATTCGCGCGATTCCTGTCCGGTTCGTGGTGCCAGCAAGATGGCCATCACGGCCCCCAACGCCGCCCCACTCAAGAAGCCCAACAACACGGCTGCTGACGATGGACCTTCATAATCCGCCATTGTGAAGCCCTCCCTCTTTGAACCGTTCCGTGACCACATGTTTCGCAGCTTTCAGGCCCGCAAACATACTCGCCACATTGGCCAGCAGTGAACTTCCCGAGCCTCGCACCAGACTATGGACTTGATTCACCGATTCGCCCACCTCTCCCATGGCATGCAGCAAGACAGCGGCATGCTCGACCCCCCCGCGCGCCTGCTCAGCCACGTCGTTCAGGTTTTGACTCATGGCTCGCAACTCGGCGACCAGAGTCGGCAGCTCGCTATTCAGTTTCGTCACGAGCTGTTCCGATTCAGCCGCTGTCTTTCGAATCTGAATTAAGAGCGGGACGAGATAGCCCACCAGAACCGCAAAGGCGATCGCGACCAGAATCGCGGCCACTTCAACAATCATAGGCACCCCCAGTCAGCCTCACCGAATCGCCGGCTTCTTTGCACGCCATGTCGTCGCCTGCTCATAGGCATGCGCCCCTCGCAATAGAGTCTCTTCTTCGAACGGCCGGCCGATCAACTGCAGACCAATCGGCAACCCCGCCTGGCTGAATCCACAGGGGAGCGCGATCGCCGGCAGCCCTGCCAGATTCGCAGAGATCGTGAAGATGTCGGACAAATACATCTGTAACGGATCCTGGGCCTTCTCGCCGAACTTGAACGCCGGGGTGGGCGTCACCGGAGTGACGATCAGGTCCACCGTCTGAAACGCCGCCTCAAATTCCCGGCGGATCAAGGTCCGCACTGCTTGCGCCTTCCCATAATACGCATCATAGTAACCCGCGCTGAGGACATAGGTGCCCAGCATGATTCGGCGTTTGACTTCGGGGCCGAATCCTTCCGCTCGGGTTTTGAGATACATATCGAGAAGATCTTTACTCTCCCCCGCCCGCAAGCCGTACTTCACCCCGTCGTATCGGGCCAAGTTTGAACTGGCCTCGGCGGTGGCAATCACATAGTAGGTCGCCACGGCCGCGTCGGTCGTCGGCAACTTGATTTCGCGAATGTCGGCGCCGAGCCCCCGGAGCCCTTCGATCGCCGCACGGACCGCCTGCTCCACTTCCGGGTCAAGGCCATCGGTGAAGTACTCTACGGGAACACCGACCTTCAGCTTCCTCAAGTCTTTTTTCTTGAGGGCCTTGAGATAGTCCGGAACCGGCACATTAGCCGAGGTCGAGTCGCGCGGATCATGGCCCGCAATGACCCCCAGCAGGATGGCGGCATCGGTCACATCCTTCGTGATCGGGCCGATTTGATCCAACGACGACGCGAAGGCCACCAATCCATATCGAGAGACACGACCGTAGGTCGGCTTTAGTCCCACCACTCCGCAGAACGCCGCCGGCTGGCGAATGGAGCCTCCGGTATCCGACCCCAGGGCCGCGACACATTCATCAGCCGCGACCGCCGCAGCCGATCCGCCACTCGATCCTCCCGGAACAGTCTGGACGTTCCAGGGATTGCGGGTGGCGCCGAAGGCCGAGTTTTCGGTGGAGGACCCCATCGCAAATTCGTCCAGATTCGTTTTGCCGAGCAGCAGATAATTTTGCGCCCGCAGTTTGGCAACGACGGTCGCGTCATAGGGCGGAACGAATGTCTCGAGCATCCGGGAGGCGCAGGTGGTACGCACGCTTTCCGTGCAAATATTGTCCTTCACGGCCAGCGGCATGGCCATCATGGGAGTCGTCTTACGCCAACCCTTCAAAATTCGATCGAGACTCTCCGCCTGCGCAATGGCTGCCTCCTGACATTGCGTGAGGTAGGCCTTCACTTTCGGTTCGACCTGCGTCACGCGCAAAAAGTAGGCGCGGACGATCTCTGTGGCCGTCACATCCCCGGCCGTAAATTTCCGCTGCAATTCCGACAGCGTAAGCTTATGTAACGACATCAAGGACATCAGTGCTTCGTAGCCTTACGGGTCATCCGGTTCTTCGCATCGACCTGGACAATCTTCGGCTTATGCCGCTTGATTTCCTCGTCGCTGTAATACTCGTAACAGAAAATAATGATCTGATCCCCCACCGCAGCCTTGCGGGCAGTCGGTCCATTCAGCACGATCTCGCCACGCCCCCGTTTTCCCTTCATGGCGTAGGTCATAAACCGCTCACCGTTGTTGAGATTGGAACAGACGATGGCTTCATAGGGCAGAATGCCCGCTGCGTCCAAGAGGTCTTCATCCACGGTGAGACTGCCTTCATACTCAAGACAGGCCTCGGTGACCGTCGCACGATGGATTTTGGCCCGTAACATTTGTCGAAACATAGCGTGATCTTATCTCCTTACCTATTTACGATTCCTGGATGATCTTCGGCACTCGGAAGCAATGGGCCTCTGCATCGGGAGCGTTCCCCAACGCTTGGTCGTGCGAGAGGGACGCCTGCGCCTGATCCGGACGAAACACATTGGTCTGCCCCAACACGGTGGACGTCGGTTCCACGCCATCCGTGGGAAACGTCTTGAGCTTCTGCACATAGGCCACGATCTGGTTCAACTGCTGCGAAAAGGCCGCCGTCTCGGCCTCGGTCATCGCCAGCCGCGCCAGCTTGGCCACCTTCTCGACTTCCTGCCTTGTTATTTCCATCACACTCTCTCGTTTCTTTGAGGATGTTCAAAATGGTCTTCCAGCAAGGCCGCAGGAAGCTCAGCGACGAGGCGTACCCTCTGGGGTACGTCGCAGGATGCTGAGCGACCGAGAACGCAGTTGGAAGCCATTTTCAACATCCAACTACTCCACCGTCACACTCTTCGCCAGGTTGCGCGGTTGATCCACATCTTCTCCGCGCAGCACCGCAATGTGATACGCCAGTAACTGCAGCGGGATCGTAAAGAGAATAGGCGATAGCAGCGGATGTACGTCGGGAATCGTAAACACCGCATCAGCGATATTGCCCAATTCGCGCTCCCCTTCCGCCACGAACGCAATCACCGGGGCTCGGCGCGCCTTCACCTCCATGAGGTTGCTGACCGTCTTTTCATACAAGCGATCCCGAGGCGCCAGCACCACCACCGGCATGTCCTTATCGATGAGCGCGATCGGCCCATGCTTCATTTCCCCCGCGGCATACCCTTCCGCATGGATGTAGGAAATCTCCTTGAGCTTGAGCGCACCCTCGAGCGCGATCGGATAGTTGATCCCGCGCGCCAGGTACAAGAAATCCGGTTTCTTGTAATAACGCTTGGCAATCGCCAGAATCTCCGCCTCCCGTCCGAGCACATGTTTCACCAAAGCCGGCAGCGTGACGAGACGGTCCAGCCAGGCTTTCCCGTCTGCAACACTGAGCACGCCCCGCACACGCCCCAAATGCAGAGCCAGCAGATACAAGGCCGCCAGCTGACTGGTGAATGCTTTGGTCGAGGCCACTCCGATCTCGGGCCCGCAGTGCGTATACAACACGCCATCGGACTCGCGCGCCAGGGTGCTGCCCACGACATTCACGATCGACACGACGCGCGCGCCCTTTTGTTTCGCTTCACGGGCTGCGGCCAAGGTGTCGGCGGTTTCCCCCGACTGCGAAATGGTGATGAACAGGTCGTTTTTTTCAACCAGCGGATCGCGATACCGAAACTCGCTGCCGATATCGACTTGCACCGGCGTTCGGACCATCTCTTCGAGAAGATACTTTCCGACCAACCCCGCATGCCAACTCGTTCCGCAGGCCACGATCCAAATTTGGCCGACCTCGGCGAACTGCTTCGGCGTCAGCCCGATGTCCGGCAGATCAGCCTCGCCGCTCTCATAGGAATAACGTCCCCGGATGGTATCCAGGATCGTCTGCGGCTGTTCATGAATTTCCTTCAACATGAAGTGGGGATAGCCGCTTTTCTCGGCGGCGGACGCGTCCCACGTCACCGTAGTCTTTTTGCGCTTCACCGCCCGCCCGTCGAGATCTGTAAATGTGCTCTCTCCCGCCGTCACCTCGACGATGTCTCCCTCTTCAAGAAACGTCACCTCCCGCGTGTGGGACAGCATGGCCATGACATCAGACCCGACAAAGGCCGCTTCAGCAGTCCGGCCGATCACCAACGGGCAACCGGATCGGGCAGCCACCAGCAAACCGGGCTCACGCTCAGAAATCACCGCGATGGCATAACTCCCGCGAATCTCCTTGGCCGTCGCGCGCACCGCATCGGCAAGATGAAGGCCACCCTTCTTCATATATTTGTCGATTAAATGGGCGACCACCTCGGTGTCGGTTTCGGACTGAAACTTGTAGCCGTCTTTGCTCAGCCGCTGTTTGAGCTCCACATAGTTTTCGATAATCCCGTTATGCACGAGAACGCAGCTCTCGGAGCGATGCGGATGCGCATTCTGCTCGGAGGGCTTGCCGTGCGTCGCCCAGCGCGTATGTCCGATCCCGCAAGTCCCCGCAATGTTTTTTTGGGCCAGCGATTTTTGGAGATTGATCAATTTGCCGACACTCCGGCGAATCTCGATTTTTTCTCCCTGCTGGATCGCCACACCGGCTGAGTCATAACCCCGGTATTCCAGCTTCGACAGCCCGTTCAACAAGATTGGAACCGCGTCTTGATTGCCCACGTAGCCAACGATGCCACACATAGGTCCTCGTTACCTCCGCTTCGTGCGTTGAACCGCCGGTTGCTTTTTCTTCACGGAACCCGTCGAACCCTTCACACGCTTTGCGCTCTTCGCACTTTTTGCAGCAGGAGCCGGGGCCGCCGTCTCCCCGCTCTGTAACGCCCGTCGCCTGGCCGCCCAGCCCTCACGCGTCACCTGAGGCACCCGCGAGAGGACAAGCGCATCCGCCGGCACGTCCTGCGTCACCGTGGTACCGGCTGCGATAATGGCGCCTGATCCGACCGTCACGGGCGCCACCAATTGCACGTCACTCCCGATGAACACCTGGTCTCCGATCACCGTCTGGAATTTTTTCCACCCGTCGTAGTTGCAGGTGATCGTCCCCGCGCCGATATTCACGCCCGCCCCGATCTGCGCATCACCGAGATAACTCAGGTGGTTGGCCTTCGACCCCTCACCAAGCTCCGTCTTTTTCATCTCGACGAAGTTGCCGACTTTCGCCTTCCGCCGCACCGTCACGCCCGGCCGCAAATGCGCAAACGGTCCGAGATGGGCACCCTCTTCAACCTGCGACTCGCGCAGGATACAGTGATCCAGAATCTCCACCCTGTTCCCGATGGTGCAGTCGGTGATACGCGAGCCGGAGTGCACGACCGTCTCCTCCCCAATCACCGTTCGGCCCTCGATCGTCACGTTCGGGTAGAGCACCGTGTCGCGGCCGATCGTCACATCGGCATCGATCCAGGTCGAAGAGGGATTCCGCATCGTCACACCAGCTTCCAGCCACCGCTCACGAATGCGTTGACGAATCACGCGTTCGGCCTCCGCCAATTGCACGCGACCGTTGATCCCCAATCCTTCGTCGATCGTGCGCAGGCGCAACGCCGAGACGGTACGTCCCTGTTGCACCGCCATCTGCACGATGTCGGTGAGGTAGTACTCACCTTGTGCATTGCGGGGATCGAGCTTGTCCAGAGCCGGAAAGAGAAACTCGCCGTCGACGACATAGGTCCCGACATTGATCTCACGCACGCGTCGTTCGTCCTCGGACGCATCTTTATCTTCGACGATGGTCTGCACTGCGTTATCGGCTGCCCCCTCCAACCACTCGTCGCGACGACGGCGAAGGACGCGTCCATAACCCGACGCATCGTCGAGCACGGCGGTCAGCAGGGTCACCGCGGAGCGCTGTGCATCATGCATCGCCAGCAGCTCCCGCACCGTGGCTTCCGTCAGAAGCGGCGTGTCTCCGTTCAGGATCAAGTACCGCGACGGTTTTCGATGAGGATCGCCAGAGAACGCGGGGCGCGCTTGCAACACCGCATGTCCCGTCCCCAATTGCCGGGACTGTTCAGCCACAGCAACCTGCCCCCCCACACCTTTGACGACCTTCCGAACATCGGTCCCCTGATGTCCGACCACGACCGCCACACCCTGTTCCGCCAATCGGCAGGCGATGTCGACGACATAGAGCACCATCGGGCGGCCTGCAACCGGATGGAGCACCTTGGCCACGGCCGACTTCATGCGTTTGCCAAGTCCCGCCGCCATGATGATGACGCCGAGCCCGGAAAGCGAGGACGTTGACGCGTTGTGATGCACCGAATGAGTCATTGTGCCTTCACCATGAAAAAATCAGTTCGGTACTGTTGCCGTCGATCAACGTCGTGATCAACCGACCTGGACGCCTGCGTCAGGTTGTTTGATAGTCGACCACTTCTTTCCATTCGCCTGCGACGGCGCGCCCGATGAAGGAGTCGGTGTGTAGAGTCCCCCGGAGACGATCAACTTCATCGCTTCTTCAACCGTGATATCCACGGCGATCACCTCCCCTTCGGGCACCAGCAGGAAATATCCGGAGGTGGGGTTGGGCGAGGTCGGCACATACACATGTACCAGCGGATCCGGCGAGAGCTGCTGCATTTCGCCCTTCGTCACGCCGGTCACAAACGCAAAACAGTAGTGACCGTTTTTGGGAAACTGGATCAACACCACGCGGCGATAGGTCTCGCGTTCCGCGAACGACAGAATGTCCATCATCGATTTGATGGTGGAATAGATTCCGCGGACGACCGGGACACGGTTGAGTAAATTTTCCCACTGTCGCACGACATGGCGACCGATAAAGTTCGCCGCAAAGAGTCCGGTCGCAAAAATGAGCAGGACCAACGCGACAATCCCCAATCCCGGCACATAGTAGCCGGGGGTCACCAGGCGAGCGGTCGCATTTCCAAGAATTCCATCCAGGCTGACAAACAGCGTCTTCAAAATCAGGACGGTCCCCCAGAAGGGGATCATGACCAGCAAACCGGTCAGAAAATAACGTTTTAATGAGGCTTTTAACATGTGTGGCTGTGGGGTCCTGGGTAGAGCGCCATGATACTGGTCTTTCACCAATCGTCGCAAGCCTTTTCTTGCTATTTTCAATCACTTGGAATAGGATTCGGCCCTTCTTTCTCCGTGGATTTTCTGGACCAGAATGATGATTCAACCCAGGCGACACCCCCGAGGCCTGTTCATTACGCTTGAGGGAATCGAAGGGTGCGGCAAGTCGACCCAAGCCAGACTCCTGGGCGAGTTTCTCCGGAGTGAAGGGTATGTCACCGTGGAGACCCGAGAACCAGGCGGAACCCCGCTCGCCGAAAAAGTCCGCTCGGTCCTCCTGGATCGTGCGAGTGAACCGATCGCGCCCGAGACCGAAGCCTTCCTGATTTTCGCCGCCCGCTGCCAACATGTCAGGCAGGTCATCGAACCAGCCCTGGCGGAAGGCGCTATCGTACTCTGCGACCGTTTCAGCGATTCCACCCTGGCCTATCAGGGGTATGCGCGAGGATTAAATCTCTCAATGCTCCGGTCACTCAACCGCCTCGCCACCCACGCGATCACGCCGGACCTGACGTTGATCTTCGATCTACCGGTTGCCACCGGTCTGGCGCGGCGGCGGTCCGCCGCCGACCAGAATCGACTCGACCGTGAGTCCCTTCGGTTCCATCGAAAAGTTCGCGCCGGCTTTCTCGACCTGGCAAAGCGTCATCCCAGGCGAATGAAGGTGGTCTCTGCACGGGCCGCAAAAGACGCGGTCGCCCGCGCAGTCGCGCAAGCCGTTGCGCCGATGCTCAACACGCACCGCCCCATCGTAGCGGAAGACTCGCCGTCACCACGTAAACCCTCACCTCATACATCACAGGCTCGCCATGCCCTTCGCTGATATCATCGGACATGACAGTGCCAAAGCGCTGCTCAGGTCGGCGATCGTGCAGAACCGTCTCGCCCATGCCTATCTCTTCCATGGCGACGATCGGATCGGTAAACGCCTCCTGGCCTTGCGCCTGGCGCAAGCGCTGCTCTGCGAAACTCCGTCGGACGATCAGGAACCGGAGGCCTGCGGCGCCTGCCGAGCCTGTCGTCAGGTTGAGGCGCGAACCCATCCCGATTTTATGGTGATCGAGCCGGATCGCGAGCAAGCCAATCCTCAGATCAAGATCGAACTGATTCGTGACATCGAGCATCAGATGATCTATCGCCCGCTGATCGGCGATCGCAAGATCTGCTTGATCGACGACGCGGATCGCATGACCATCGGCGCCGCCAATGCGCTGCTCAAAACACTGGAAGAACCGCCCGACCACAGTCTGTTTGTGCTGGTCTCGAGTAGACCCTACGCCCTGCCGGCCACGATCCGGTCCCGATGCCAAGCCTTACGGCTCACGACACCCGCGCAGACCCAAGTAGAAGCCGCCGTCATCTTGAAACGGGAGCTCCCGCCGGCCGATGCGCATTTTTTGGCGGTGCTGAGTGATGGGGAATTGGGGCGAGCGCTGGAGTGCAACCTGGAACAGGCACGGAACAGCCAGAAGGAGTTCTCCGTCATTTTTTCAGCGAAGGGGCTGCACTCCTTCTCCACCGTCCTCACCACCGCAGAGGCCCTGGCGAAAGCGGACCGCGGCCTGGAGGCATTCGACTGGCTGCTCCGATGGTTGCGCGATGTGCTCCTGCTGGCCGTCGGCGCCGGCTCGGATCACGTGCTCAATATAGACCAACGAACAGCCATGCAAGCGCTGGCCGAACGCATCGACATCGACGAACTCTTGGATCTGATCAGCGATCTCGAAAAGTTGGAACGACAGGCCCATCGCAACGTGAATCTTCAGATGGCGCTCGAAACCATCTTGTTGCGTGTCCGACATCTACTCGCACCGCAGAACACCGCCGACGCGTCACCATAGGCTGAAAGTCTGGATAGCCCATAGCAGGCTGTTCAGAAAGGCCGTCCAGCAAGGCCGCAGGAAGCACGACGACTGAGGCGTACCCTCTGGGTACGTCGCAGGGAGTTGTGCGACCGAGAACGCCACTGGCGGCCTTTATCAACAGCCTGCTAGCTTTCATCGTTGGCGTCTTGCTATCTTCATCTCACGACTCATGAGCAACTCCGACACCTTCTACATCACCACGCCGATCTATTACGTCAACGACGTGCCGCACATCGGTCATGCCTATACGACCGTGGCAGCCGACGTGCTCGCGCGCTACTGGCGATTACGTGGGCGCGAGGTGTTCTTTTTGACGGGCTTGGATGAGCACGGGCAAAAAGTGCAGCAGGCTGCCTCGAAGGCCGGCATCGACCCGCAAGCCCATTGCGACCGACTCGCGCCGCAATTCACAAACCTCTGGGAACGGTTGAACATTTCCAATGACGCCTTCATCAGAACCACCGATAGGCAACACCAAAGTGTGGTTCGACGATACCTTCAACAACTGTTCGATAACAAGCTGATTTATAAGGCAGACTATACAGGATGGTATTGCACGTTTGACGAACGGTTCTGGACGGAGAAAGATGTCGTTGATGGCCTTTGTCCCGACTGCAAGCGCCCCATAGAACGACTCAGCGAGCACAACTACTTTTTCAAGATGGGGCAATACCAGGATCGACTAATCGACCACATCCGAAACCATGAAGACTTTATCCGACCCGACTCACGCCGCAATGAAGTCCTGGGATTCCTGCAGACTCAGAAGCTTGGAGACCTCTCGATCTCTCGTCCAAAATCCCGACTCTCCTGGGGCATCGAGCTGCCGTTCGACAAAGACTACGTCACCTATGTCTGGTTCGATGCGCTGGTGAATTACGTCTCCGCTCTCGAATACAAAACGGGACTGGATCGGTTCTGGCCCGCCGATGTCCACCTCGTCGGCAAGGACATCCTCACGACCCATGCGGTCTATTGGTCTACGATGTTGATGGCGCTGGAACTCAAACTTCCGAAAACGATTTTCGCGCATGGCTGGTGGACGGTCGACGGCGAGAAGATGTCCAAGAGTCGCGGAAACGTCGTCGATCCCAACAAGATGGTGGATCAGTTCGGCGCGGATGCCTTCCGCTACTTCCTACTGCGCGAAGTGCCGTTCGGACAGGACGGGGATTTTTCACGCGAGGCCATGATCGGCCGTATCAACAGCGACCTGGCGAACGGTCTGGGCAACCTGTTAAGCCGGACCGTGACCATGATCGAGCGATATTGCGGGGGCAAGATTCCACCGTCCCACTCGGGCTTCGAGGAGCATGAAAACACCTTGGAGAACGCAGTCAGAGAATCGGCACAGCAGATCGAAGAATTGCTGCCGAGCCTCCAATTTAATCGCGTTTTAGAATCCATTTGGAATGTCATTCAGACCGCTGACCAATACATTGAATCTCAGCAACCTTGGAAACTTGCCAAGGAACAAGCCCACAGAACCAGACTTGAGCAGGTGCTCTATCGAGTTGCAGAAACATTACGACACCTTGCCTATCACCTCGCTCCATTGATGCCGAATGCTGCCAAGGAGATCATGGATCAGCTTGGCCTTACTACTGCGGAACCGGATAGAGATGGGGCACCGCCGTGGGGGCACATTCCACCAGGCACGGAAGTGAACAAAGGCACGCCGCTGTTCCCCCGCATCGAATCCAAACCACAAGGAGCCAAAAACGTGAGTGACTCCCCTGCTTCCTCGCAACCAACTGCCGCCGCGCCGACCGCAGCCACCGCTGCACCACAGAGCCCAGCTTCTGCTGCAGCCGCCCCGGCCGCTGCGTCGCCCGCGCAGATCACCATCGACGAGTTCATGAAGGTCCAGCTCAAGACGGCGAAGGTCTTGACGGCAGAGCGCGTGCCGAAATCCGAGAAGCTGCTCAAACTTCAAGTCAGCCTCGGTAGCGAACAACGACAGATTGTCGCCGGGATCGGGAAGAAATATGAGCCGGAGGCTTTGATCGGCAAAACGATCGTCATTGTGGCGAATCTAAAACCTGCGAAGTTGATGGGCATCGAATCCCAAGGCATGGTCCTCGCGGCAGGCGACAGCGAGGTGCGTGGCCTCATGACCCTGCTGGAAGATGTGGAGCCCGGCACCAAAGTGAAATGACTCGCTCGTTCTTCACCCGGCTGATCGGCACCTGCCTCCTCGTGCTGCTGGGCAGTGCGGGCGCGGCGTTTGTCCCGGAACCGTCCGAATCCGAACTCGAAACCAAAGCCCATTATAACGATCCCCTGCCCACCACCATCGTCGTGCGCGTCGTCGCTCATCGCTCGTTGGTCTTGGGCCACGAGGTCGGCGGCGCTCGCGTGACGATCACCGACCTGGCGACCGGACAACTCCTGGCGTCCGGCCTGCAACAGGGAGAACCTGGCGACCAAAGCCAGATCATGCGCACACCGCATCTCATGGAGGAACCGGTCTATAGCGGACGACCGGCGGCCTCCTTCACGACCACACTCGAACTCGCACGCCCGACGCTCGTGGAGATTGCCGCTGAAGGCCCCTTGGCCTATCCCAACGCCTTGCAACGTGCCAGCAAGACGGTCCTGCTCATTCCCGGTCACGACCTGGCCAACGACGGTATCGTGCTGCAGCTCTATGGATATCTAGTCCAAGTTGAGCATCCGAAACCGGGCGAGTCCCTGATCGCCAAGGAAGACGTCATGCTACGGGCTTCCGTGCGCACCCTCTCCGGTTCGCTGGTCCGCCCCCATAGCGACTGGGATTCCCGGAAGATTCACATCTATGGCGAACTGCTGATCGGAGACCGCGTAGTCGAGCGTCTGCAAATGTTCTATGCGGGAGAGAAAAGCCGTTTCGAGGCGCCCTTCTTCGTGCCGATCTCCAAGGACGCGCCGGACGGCATCACGCTACGCGTCATCGCGGCAGACGCCGCAAACGGAAATTTCGGGATGGGATCGGCTCAATACCCGGTGCTCTCAGAGCGACTTCGTTCAAAGAAAAATTAATCCATTGAATGATAATGATAATGATATGGTGATGTCGTGAAGTAACGAGGTCCGGCCTCGGTCAGCAGCTCATTCAATCACTCCTGGGAAAATAGTCTTCATGGATCCCAAACAAAGACAATTCTCCATCTGGTACATGTTCATCGCCCTCTGGGGCCTGATGTTGATCCAGATGTTCCTCCCGTCCTTCTTCAACCCCACGGAAATCCCCTACAGCGAATTCAAAGAGGCCGTGGCGGCAGGCACCGTCACCGAGGTCTCCGTCTCGACACATGTCATTCACGGGAAGATGAAGGACGACAAAAACTTCAATACCATCCGAATCGAAGACCCCGACCTGCTGCGAAATTTGGCCCAGCGCCAAATCAAAGTAACGGGCGTCATCGAGAGCACCTTGATCCGCGATTTGCTGTCGTGGATTGTCCCGATCGCCCTCTTCTTCGGCGTTTGGTGGTTTCTCCTGCGCCGCATGGGGCAGAGTCAGGGCTTCATGACAGTCGGTCAGAGCAAAGCCAAGATCTACATGGACAAGGAAACGAAAGTCACCTTTGCCGATGTAGCAGGTGTCGACGAGGCGAAACAGGAACTTGAAGAAGTCATTGAATTTCTCAAAACGCCGGAGAAGTTCAGTCGACTGGGCGGCAAGATTCCGAAAGGGATCTTACTGGTGGGCCCTCCCGGCACCGGCAAAACGCTGCTGGCGAAAGCGGTGGCGGGTGAGGCCAGCGTGCCCTTCTTCTCGATCAGCGGTTCGGAATTTGTGGAGATGTTCGTCGGCGTCGGGGCAGCGCGCGTGCGCGACCTCTTCGAGCAGGCGAAGGGCAAGGCCCCCTGCATCATCTTCATCGACGAACTCGATGCTCTCGGCAAAGCCCGGGGCGTCGG
The DNA here is from genome assembly GCA_023248215.1 of Nitrospira sp. Lineage (GTDB taxonomy): Bacteria > Nitrospirota > Nitrospiria > Nitrospirales > Nitrospiraceae > Nitrospira_A. The sequence continues at coordinate 114,502 of JAHFEW010000001.1, read as the reverse complement.
TCCGATGGCCCATGAAGAACGCGAACAAACGCTGAATCAACTCCTCGTGGAAATGGACGGGTTCGATTCACGCGTCGGTGTCATTCTCATGGCTGCGACCAACCGCCCCGAAATCCTGGATCCGGCGTTGCTTCGGGCCGGGCGATTCGATCGTCACGTCCTCGTCGATCGACCAGACAAACCAGGGCGGCTCGCGATCCTGAAAGTTCATGCACGGAACATCATCCTGGGTAACCAGGCGGATCTCGAAACCATCGCCGCCATGACCCCCGGGTTCGTCGGAGCCGATCTTGCCAACCTGCTGAATGAAGCTGCTCTGTTGGCTGTCCGACGGGGCAAAGACACAGTCGGCATGGCAGAACTTCAAGAAGCGGTTGAGCGTGTGGTCGCCGGCCTCGAAAAACGAAATCGCGTCCTCAACAAAATGGAGAAGGAACGCGTGGCCCATCACGAAGTCGGCCATGCGCTGGTGGCGCTCGCCATCCCGGGTATGGATGCCGTCCACAAGATCTCCATTATTCCTCGGGGCATCGCCGCGCTCGGCTACACCATGCAGCTGCCGACGGAGGACCGGTTCCTGATGACCTATAGCGAATTGAAGAACAAGATTGCGGTGCTGCTCGGCGGACGCGCAGCGGAAGAAGTCATCTACGGCGAGGTCTCGACCGGCGCTCAGGATGATCTGCGCAAAGCCACCGACATCGCGAAGAGCATGATCAAGGTCTATGGAATGAGCGAAAAGCTCGGCCAGGTCAGCCTGGAGCGCGACCGCCAGCCCCTCTTTCTCCAGACCATGCCGTCTCAGACGCCCGCGGACTACAGCGAACAGACCTCGCGCGAGATCGATTGTGAAATTCGGGAGTTGATCGATGAACAATACGCACGCGCACGCGGCCTCATTAAAACCCAGGAGCCGCTTCTCCGCAATGCAGCGCAGGTACTGCTCGGGAAAGAGACGATCACCGGCGAAGAACTCAAAGCACTGGCGGCGTCGCTCTGAAATGGGTCTCACACAGGCCACGACCATTCTGGCGCCTGCTCGCTATAATAGTTTCATACCGACCAGTGAATGGCCCTGCTTGCTGCCGCAGCCGGAGCGCGGCAACAGCTTGCCCTTGGCATGAACCCGTGAGACACTGAATAAAATGGTTCCCCACACCTATCATGAACTTCGCTCCCGGCTCAGGATTGCGCTCGCCTTCAATGCGGTCATCATCCTGGCGGAGTTCGTCGGCGGCTTCCTGACGAACAGCATCGGCCTGATCGGGGACGCGGGGCACAACCTCGTCGATCAGGGCTCCCTCTTTTTAGCGTTGTATGCGCACATCCTGACGGCCAAGCCGGCCACCGACGCGCGGACCTTCGGCTATCATCGAGCCGGCATCGTGGCGGCATTTCTCAATTCCTTCATCCTGATGCTCACCGCTGTCGGCATCACGCTCGTAAGCGTTCAACGACTCATGACCCCTGTTCCGGTTCCCGGCGGATGGGTCATGCTGATCGCACTGGTCAGCTTTGCCGCCAATCTCTCGATCGCACTCCTGCTTCAGCATGGAGCGAAAGACGACCTCAATATCCGCAGCGCCTTCTGGCACATGCTGAGTGATGCGTGGGTGTCCCTGGGAGTCGTCGTGAGCGGAGGGATCATTCTCCTGACCGGATGGTCGATCCTCGACCCATTGGTGAGCCTCTTAGTCGTCGTGGCGATTGCCAGGGGGGCCTGGCCGCTCTTTAAGGAATCACTTGAAGTCTTATTGGAATCGACTCCGCCTGGTGTCAGCCCCGCACAGGTCGCGGCCACGATCGAATCCATTCCCGGCGTGAAGAATGTCCACGACCTGCACATTTGGGCGGTCGAACCACGCCTCATCATGATGACGACGCACGTGCAGGTCGACGGGGACGACCAGGCCCTGACCAGCGACCTCCTCCAGGCGATCCGAAACCGGATCACGACAGAGTTCGGCATCAAGCACGTCACGATCCAGCTGGAGACGGAATGTTGCCACCCAGAGGCCGTCCACTGCGACCTCAACCGTCTGGCCGGTCAACATCCTCGGCCGGAAATCCTGCACAGCCATCACTAGCCCCCTCTCGATTTAAGCGGTTAGAATAGCGCCAATGGTTCAAACACTCCCTGTCCCCTTCTACATCCTCTGCGGATCGCTCGGCGCCGGCAAGACTACCTTGCTCATGCGTCTCCTCGAATTCTGGAACAGTCAGGGCCACAAAGTCGGGGTGCTCATGAATGAGGCCGGGGAAGTCAGCATCGATGGTCCGCGCGCCGGAACGATCGCTGATCGGGTCCTCAACCTGGCCGGTGGCTGCATTTGTTGCGATACGAAAGACGATCTCGCTTGGAGCATCACACAGCTCGTGCAGGACTACCAATCCACCTTGATCGTCTTGGAATGCTCCGGCATGGCCGATCCAGCGGAAGTCGTCGATGCCGTGACAGATGCGTACGTGTCACGGATTGCAAAGCTCGAACGGATTTTCGCGCTGCTGCATCCCGTGCCTCTCCCTGATTCCGGCATGGCAGAACTTGTCACGCGCAACGCGATTCGTTACGCCGACGACCTGATCCTCAATAAGCGAGACCTCTACATCCCCGGGCATTGGGAACAGTTTCGTGACACCATCACCCGCCACAATCCCTACGGGCGGCTCTGGGAAACCAATCACGCCCGGTTGGACATTCCTGCCTTGCTCGTCGCTCCCGTGACGCGATCACTTCCGACCAATGTGGTATTCGGAAAACCAGTCACACCCGGTGTGACGCACGAATCCCACGCCCCCCACCACCCTATGGTGACAACGGTGCGACTCACGAAGCCGCTGGATCGGGCCCGGTTCGTGGAGTGGACGCACTCGCTATCGGAAGGGCTTGAACGGGCGAAGGGGTTTTTTCGCTTTGCGCAGGAGCCGGAGCTGCAAGAGTTTCAGTTTTTTCCCCCGCGCACCAGCACCATCGCTCCGGTCATGTTGCTTGATGAACCGGATCATGTCGTGGTGTTGATCGGGCGTGACTACGACCAGGAACTCTGCCGCAAGTCCCTCCTCGCCTGTCTCGCCTCATAACATTGTCAGGACATCGATCCGGCAGGAGTCTGAGGAGCAGGTACGGGCGTGACGCTTGTGCGAGCCGGACGAAAGCGAGACCACCGACAGAGCAACCAGGCCACCCCCGCCCCCATCATTCCACCCACCGCCCACCCCCCGATCACATCCGTCAGATAATGGGCACCGATGTAGACACGGGAGAAGCCGATCGCCAGCACCAGGGGCCAGCTGATCCAACCGGATCGCGGATACAGGACTTGGAAGAAGGCGGCAGCGGCCGCCGTATTGGCGGCGTGATTGGACGGGAAGGAAAAGGCGCCGCCGCAGCCGAGCAATTTCTGCGCTTCCTGCAGGCTCAGGCAAGGACGCGGGCGCTGAACCAAACCTTTGAGCTGGGTTCCCAGCGCGTCCGTAGCGCCGATGACACCGGCTAACATCACGGAGCCGATCAGGCACTCACGCCGGTTGCTCCACAGCCAATAGCAGGCGGCGAGAATCACGGGGTAGAACAGGTTGCCAGGCTTGGCCAGCTCCACCATGAGCCGGTCAAATGTGGCCGACTGCCCGGCCATGCCGTTGATGGCGTGAAAGAGACTCTCATCCCAGTTCATAAGGAGGACGATAAAGCCTCACGCATCATTCGTCAATCGTCAAACGCGGAAACAGACATCGCGACCTGGCAGTACGGAGACAGACAAGGCGGCGACTACCTACTCTGGATAGTCCGACAAAAACAGCCTGGACGAAGGATCGAGGGGGTTGCAGTTTGATCTTGCGGAGAGAGGGAAGAAGGGAATTCATAAATACCTGGTGACCCTTAATCAGCGGGCTCTACATGGCTGGAAGTCACATTGGCTTGCTGTCTTGGCAGACGCCACAAGAGCTTGGCTGTCTCAATAGACAATACAAAACCTAATGCCAATAAGATAAACACAGGCCATGAAAATCCGAGCTGGACTCTTCCATAAAACAGGACAGCAACAGGAAGGAAGGAGGCTGTAAGAAGCGATATGGTACGACTAAAGCAATCAGGATAAAGCCCAATCCATGCGGTTTTAAAAACATGATCCGTGACCTGCGACCGTGCGCTAAGCACTCGAAGGTGAAGCACCAAATAAATCTGAACAATCACAATAAAGAATGCCCCCCAGCTGGCCAAATCCCTTTCTCGAAACCTTAAACCAAGAAACTCCACCTTTTCACTGGACCGTTCACGTTGCAGTTCAGAATGAAGAAGCCGTTCGACGTCGTTAAACCGCATCTGCGGATTTTTTTTGACGAAGTCGTAAAGCTCCGGAAAGGTCTCCTCAAACTTCCCTCCCGCCGAGGAGAATTTGAAGTGATCGGCTAGCCAGACTCGCAGATTCACAGGCACTGGTTCGTCCTTGTATCTAGCTGGGAGAACCAGGATCTGCGAGGGCTGTTCGTTTAGTCTCGGCGGTACCTGGCCACAGAAAAGCACATTGAACTGCGGACTCCACCTGGACGTTAAAAGCTCTTTAATATCTTTACAGTAATCCCCAACTTCTATCAGCCCGATATTCATACGTCCGAGTTTCAGTTGAGGTCCCTGGTGACGTTTCGGACTCGGGATCCAACGCAACGCCGCTTTTACTTCGCCGTTCGAAACAGCGTAAGCCACCTCCGAGATGTCCTTAACAATGAAGGCCCCCACATTATTTGAAGCGTTCCAGAATTGTCTGAACTCCTCTATAGTATCAAGCCTTGGATTCCCGACTGCATGGTAGCCCCCAGGAATAAACTCTGTTTCGTCCTCGCGCGGCCATCCCAAACCAAGAATTTCATGCCGTAAACCTGAAGCAAGGTTTACTGAAAGATAGAGATAGATCGGACTGTACAACGGCCTTGCTGTCCAACCATTATCCCGCTGCGGAAGGTTTTTACGGGTCAACTCTTCTGAAGGAATATAAATTTCGCTCTTTATCGTGTCTGGCCACCCAAGGCCCTGATCCTTGAGCCATTTAATCTGCTCGGTTCCAAATCTTTTCGTCCAAGTCATCCAATTTTTCTGGATTCTGGAAATATATTCGAACTGTTGATGAATGGCATTAGGCTCACTTGATGAATAGCCAAAGAGTGAAAATCCTACCAAAATACAGATTAAGACCAGAGAAAAGTGTACCGTTCGGAGGTGCAATGCGATTTCTGAGGAACCCGCTTTATCCATTGTCTTTAGAGCGGCACACTAGATCATATAGAGTACTATACATAGCATAGAGACCACAGCCTCGCTATAAGCCGGCGTTGGATAAAGTTTTGGTGCCAACCTGGTGCCAAAACATCCTGACGCACCATCATCCGTGATGAGGTGTACGATCACGAATCCTCCTCTTTTGCTGACGATTGGTTCTGCTCAGTGTCCTGAGGTAGGTCTTCGGCGGGACTCTTAATCAGGTGGCCGTAGGTTCGCCCACACACAGCCCAAAACACAATCATCAACTCACTCTTCAACTTCCTAATACCGGATTCAAATAATTCTTTATCCATGAACTACACCACCCAGATTTCTAGGAGCCTGTCCGAGTATTCAAAAATATGCCCATTTCAGGGGTATCTGAACCCCTCACCGAAGTGCGATCGTTGATCCTGCGCCAAATGTGCACGTAGAGATTTTGCGAAACCGATTACTCGGACAGGCTCCTAGGCGGGTATCTTATCCACCCTTGCTCGTACTGCCCCTCGCCGTCGGCCACGCGGAGCCTTACGGACCGTCACTCAACGTCTTAGACTAACAGGGACAGAAACTAAACCAGGCGTTCGATGGAAAAACCTGCCATCTGACCGGCTAAGAGCTTCGACACTTTAGCTTGGTCAATTTCCAGCTGGTCCGCCGCCTCCACTTGCTTCCATCCACGGCCTTTGATTGTCTCTTGAAGGGCTTGAAGCAGGCTGCTTTTCAGAATCAATTCGATGGACTTTTCCTCGGAAAATCCTAGATCCCGAAACACGTTCCCGCTGCCTTTGGTGACCGTCGTGCGTGTCATGATTTACTGCGCTCTGAAGTGAATACGAACAGTGAGTTCCCCGGCGACCGGATCGTCACCGTTGAGTTGGGGGGCGAAGGTCCACTTGTTCAAGGCCATCATGCCGGCGACTGTCAGTTCCCGGTGTTTCGCCGGCTCCAAGACCACCACCGTTACTTGCGCATCCTTCGAGACGAGCAGACGGGCCTTCATCCAATCGTCGATGGGCTTGCCGTCCAACGATGATGGAATTGCCGGCCATGGAGTCGACTTCGGCACCGGCCCCAGTTGCTGATCTTTATTCAGCGGCAGACCGTGGACGTGGACTTCCGGCAATTCGATAATGTCCGCATCCAGCGCATGGTCGGCCTCATGCGTGGCCTCATCGCCGGTCACGGCATAGGCCGCAACCGGCCAATACGAAACTATCGCAACGGTTATTATTAAGCCCCATCGCATTTCAGTCATATCCTATCTCATCACAGAACGGATGCTCAAACGGGCCATCCAACCAGGCCGCAGGCGACCACAACACCGGAGGCGTAGCCTCGTGCTACGTTGAGGATGTTGTGGAGCCGAGAACGAAGTTGGTGGCCCGTTTCAGCATCCGGTTAGAAGAACCACTGGCCTCGGAGGAAGAACGACCTCGGCATCCCCGCATGAGCCACACCCAACCCGATACTGCCTTCACCCTGGTTGATGAAATACTTCTGGTCCAACAAATTGATGATGTCGAATCCCAGCAGAAACTTCTGTCCTTCCCAGGGCAACGGGAAGACATGCGCGATCGACAGATTGTAAATGGTGTACGAGGGGCTGTGGCTGGAATTGGTCTTGGCCTCTTCGTTTTCTGCGGTGCGCAAACCAGAGGCGAAGAGCATCTGCCCCGTAAACGTCGTACGCTCCAGGAGTCGATAACTCACGATCGCCGAACTCGTCAATGTCTGCATGTGATCGCAGAACACGCCGCCCTGTGAGTTGATGTCCGAGAGTTCCTTGGCATCCAAGAGGAAATGGCCCGACTGCAGGCCGTAACCCTTACATTGCCCCCAAGCCACATTGCCGCGTGCCGTCAGATTTTCGGCCAGTTGCAGTTTCAACGCTCCGTCGATGCCTCGCTGCCAACCGCGCTCAAAGGCAAAATAGTTCAACAACGGCGTGGTGCCGAACTGTCCGGCGTCGGACAGGAAGTTGCTCAGCTTATACCAGCCGGTAAATTGCAACGTCGCGTAGCGATTCAGGGCATGGTAGCTGCCGACCTCGAAGTAATGCGCCCGTTCGGCCCGGACCGTATTGTTGGTCGTGTCCTCCGGCTGAGCGCTTGTCCCGATCGTGTTCAGCTTCGCGAAAGAGATCGCTTCCAGATTCGGCGGCGTGAACATCCGGCCGTAAAACACATGGAAGACGTTCGCAGGGTTGTACTTGTACGTCGCCCCGACACGCGGACTCACCTGCCCTTCGTTCCACAAATACTGCACGGCATCGCCCCGCAGACCGAGGTTGAAGGTCCACTGATCGTTCGGACTCCACTGGTCCTGGATCCAGAACTCCTGGCGATAACCGATCTGGCGGTTGTCGGCATTGAGACTGAGCAGGTCTCCGGTGGGATTTCCCGCTCCGTCGTCCGCAAAGGTAAAGAGTCGCGTCTTGTTGACGGCCTGGGTCCGGTCGATCTGGAACCCCGCTTTGATGAGATGCTGCTTGCTATGCACGTAGGTGTAATCGAAACGCAGGCCGGTCGAATAGGCGTTGCGATCCTGATCCGACGCCGAAAACGGCTCGGACGGGTCGGCCGTGTAGGCCAGCACATTGAGCGGGTCCGTTTTAAACGTCGCCCGCGTATGGCGGAAATATCCTGCCAGGCTGAAAAAGTTATTCGCATTCACATCATGCCGCCACACCATGTGTCCGTATTGATTGTTCTCTTTCTGAAATTCATTGATCGCCTGCGAGGCCACGGGTGTGAATCCCGGCTGACTCGCCTGAAGCAACGGCAGCATCTGCCCGCTTGGATCCACTTCGATGCCGGGTGTCGTGGGAATTTGATACTTGGCCACCGAGTTCAAGAACAGCCAGGTGAAGTTGTTCTTGTTGTCATGCTGATAGTCGCCGCGGATAAAGGTCTGGTTCCGCTCGCTCTGCCCATGGAAGATCGAGTGCCCCAGGGTCGGCGGCTCGATCCCGCGATTCGTGCTCATGTAGCTGTTCAAGATATAAAACCGAAACTTTTCGCCGATCGTGCCGCCGTACTCAAAGGACGGATTGATCGTCTGATTCGATCCCCCCATCATCTGGGCTGATCCGAAGGACGGCTTGGTCCCGCTCTTCGTCGTGATATCCAACACGGCCGCCGCCTTGTTGCCATATTGGGCTTCCATGCCGCCGAGGATGATATCCGCCCGTTCCCAGGCACGCGGGCTGATCACATCGGAAAACGTGGACGAGACGGTGTCCGGAATCGGCACGCCGTCGATCCGCAATTGCAAATTCGCATGGTCCTGGCGAATATGGACCTGCTTGAGCGAGCCGTAGACGGCGCTCGGAATCGTGATGAGCACATCATGGAGATCGTTGTTGTTCCCGCGCGGCAGGGTCTCGATTTCCTTCCGGCTGAGCGCATAGGTTTCGCTCGACGCCTTGTACTGAATGGCCGGCAACGAGGATACGACTTCGAGTGCGATCTCGTTGGTCTTCGAGAGCGTGAGCGTGACCGGGGCGGGCGGCTCGGCGCCGACTTTGATGATCGCATATTCGCTTCGATTGGTATCCAGCACCGCGCTCACGGAATAGGTTCCCTCGTCCAGGATATCCACGGTAAATTCTCCGGCCTCGTTCGCCACCGCCGACCCGACCATGGTCCCTTCCTGATCCTTCACCTCTACCCTCGCCTGAGGAACACGCCGGAGATCCTGATTCTGAACCGTTCCCGCAATCGTGCGCGCCTTGCTCACCGGCATCGCAGATTCCTGCGCGTGCACATGCGCAACCCCGAGCGTGCTTGCGCCCAGGACAAATCCGACACACAGATGACACACTGTTCTGACCGACAAGACCATGCGAGCCTCCCCAATGATCCCGCGCCCGTGCAACGGTCCAGCGCAAAGCCCGGCCATTCGACCAGGCGCGGATAGCCAAGATGAATAAACGTGGCGTTGAGGTTAGGCCCGAGGAGGTGCTCGTGAAGTTCTGGTCGTAGAGAGAGATTGTGAACTGAGGATCGATGGATATGCGACTGGCGGCGGCGCCTCTGCTAGAAGGGAGCATGTCGCCGGTGCGTCACCGGTCAGCGAGTGGCCCGTGTGGTACTGGACCCACTGACAGAGGTCGGTATCGGAATGTTCGTGGCCGTCCTGGTCGGCAGCCGCCAGCTCGTGGTGAATCTCCAACGCCGCCGCGAACGGCGCCATCGCGAGCAGCAGACAGGCGAGGAAAAGCGAGACAACCGCGCTGGAATTGGTACGTTGTTGACGACGAAACATCGGCATCCTATTACCAGAGGAGGGACGGCGTGAGTTGTAGCAAAGCCCCCGATTGAAAGCAAGGATGATCCTCGACGTCTTCTTCTATGGACTTTCCTCACCATATTCGCTATGTTAGCTATTGTTCATCCATCGGGAATTGAGCCCGAGACTTCTCAAAGGACCTCCATGACCAGGCCGATCGATAATCAGCACGTCATTGAAATCAAGCCGCTCCCCTCACCGCGCGACGTGAAGACGCGTCTGCCCATCACCGACGAGGTGGCCGAGCTCGTGTTTCAGACGCGACAAGCTATCCGGAATATCTTGCATGGCCGTGATATGGAACGGCTCATTGTGATCGTCGGCCCCTGCTCGATTCACGATCCCGACGCGGCCTATGAGTATGCCGATCGGCTCAGGCCGGTTGCCGAGGCAGTCCGCGAGAAACTCCTGGTCGTGATGCGCACCTACTTTGAAAAACCCCGGACCACCGTAGGCTGGAAGGGGTTGATCAACGACCCTCATCTCGACGGCACCTGCGACATTGCCCAGGGCATCCAACTGGCCCGTACCATTCTCTTGAACATCAATGGGAAAGGCCTCCCCTGCGCGACGGAACTGCTCGACCCGGTGACGCCTCAATACATCGCCGACCTGCTGAGTTGGACCGCCATCGGTGCACGAACCACCGAAAGTCAGATCCATCGCGAAATGGCCAGCGGCCTCTCGATGCCGGTCGGATTTAAGAATGGGACCGAAGGCAGCCTGCAAGTCGCGGTCAATGCCATGATCACCAGCCGTAGCCCGCACCATTTTGTCGGCGTGAATGCCGATGGCATCACGTCCATTATCAAGACCACCGGCAATCCGGACCATCACATTGTTCTGCGCGGCGGCGGCGGACGCACCAACTACGGTGTCGAAGACATTGCCCGCGCGGAAGTAGCCGTTGCGAATGAAGGCCTCGCACGCGGCGTCATGGTGGATTGCTCGCATGACAATTCAGGAAAGAACCACCAACGCCAGGTCGAAGTCGCCGGCGAAGTGCTCAAACAATTTCAGGACGGCCGCCGCTCGATCATGGGCCTCATGCTCGAAAGCCACTTGCAAGGCGGTCGGCAAACCTGGGACCCCGGAAAAGCCCTCACGTACGGCATGTCGATCACCGATTCCTGCCTGAACTGGAGCGATACCGAAGCCCTGCTCTATGGGATGGCCGACTCCCTTACCACACGTCCTGTCTAACAGGATGCTGAAAAAGTCCGCCAGCCGCGTTCTCGCATCGTGCAGGCCAAACGAAGTGTGAGCCTGTCCACATAGTTTTTTTGAGGCCTGTCTAAGCGCTTCGCACAACACTCCTTTTTCCACACTCGCCGTTTGGTCCCGATTCACCGCGAGGCCCTTCTCGACCGCATCACTGCTTCTGCCTATCTGCCGACCCTGAACCGGCCGCTCACTCTGCGATGGCCCAGCGAGGCCAACGCACATGTATGGTGAGTTTCTGTGGGGGTCTGCCTCATAGAGGACACCGTCAGAATATCTCCCCTTGGTACCTCTGTGGATTATTGTGTGTCCTTTGCATAGATCAATCGGCTACACTGTCGATGAACCTATCACGCCTCCCACAGTCGCTTTCGATGCGCGTCACGGCTCGTGTCGAAGCGTCCGAAAAGCCGACCGTCGAACCGTCGTTTTATCGGCGACTCCTTAGGCTATACAGCCGCAATGTCCTGCCCTCTTAACTGACCCGTTTTGCAATGGCCCTCTGGCCTGTGCTGGTCTCTCGCCCTCGCCCCATAGACCAGGTCGTCGCTTCGAATGAAGGGAACCTCGAATTTGAAGATGAGCAGCAAGAACATACTTGAGAACTGGCGCCGGTTGACAGGGCGCCTCAGCGAAAACGTTGCGACAGAACAGTACGCCGGCGACGAGCCACCGTTGCGATCGGAACTGTATAGCGCCGAGCAGATGGAACAGCATGGCAAGACACTCGCTGGGCTGCACGCGGTGAGCGTGGAACACGAGCCGGACCAACTGCTCGCCCGACTGGCCGAGAATGAAGCCGTCCTGTTGGACGTGCGCAATTTGGTGGCAGAGGCGGTGAAGGGAAGCCGACGCATCACACCGGCCGGGGAATGGCTGCTGGATAACTTCTATCTGATCGAAGAACAGATTCGCATGGCCAAGCGCCACTTGCCTAAGGGCTACAGCCGTGAACTGCCTCGGCTAGGCAATGGCCCATCGGCTGGTCTGCCCAGGGTGTATGACATCGCACTCGAAATCATCTCACACGGCGACGGACGGGTGGATCCTGAAAGTCTCTCCGGTTTCGTGGCCGCCTACCAAACGGTCACGGCCCTGAAGCTAGGGGAATTGTGGGCCATCCCCATCATGATTCGCCTGGCGTTGATCGAAAATCTCCGGCGCGCTGGAGCCCGCATCGCGAGTGACAGGGTCGACCGCAACCGCGCCCACGAATGGGCCGGCCAGATGATCGAGACCGCTGAGAAGGATCCCAAGAGTCTCATCTTAGTCATCGCAGACATGGCTCGATCCAACCCACCCATGGTGAGTGCATTTGTGGCGGAACTCGCACGTCGACTCCAGGGACAAAGCGCGGCGTTGGCCTTGCCTCTGACCTGGATCGAGCAGCGACTGTCCGAGTCCGGCCTCACGATTGAGCAACTGGTGCAATCGGAGACCCAACAACAGGCCGTCGACCAGGTCTCCATGAGCAATAGCATCGGCAGTCTCAGGTTCCTGGCGGCGATGGACTGGCGCGAGTTTGTCGAGACGCACAGCGTGGTGGAGCAGACACTGCATGAGGACCCGGCAGGCGTGTACGGTCACATGGATTTTGCCACACGTGATCGTTATCGCCACGCCGTGGAGAAGGTCGCGAAGGGCAGCCCCCTGTCTGAAGGCGAGGTCGCGCGTCACGCGATCCTACTCGCGCGCCAGCGAGCGACTGAACAGGGCGAGGACGATCGCGCCGCTCATGTTGGGTTCTATTTGGTCGACAAGGGGCAGCCCCAGCTGGAGCGGGCGGTGGACATGCGCCTGTCTGTCTTTGATACGGTCCTAAAATGGAGCGGGCGGGGCGCTGTGCCGGTCTATCTCGGTTCCATCTTCCTCCTGACAGCAATGTTCACAGGCGGCTTTCTGGCCCTCGCCTATGCAGAAGGCTGGGATGGATGGAGACTCGCACTGCTGGGACTCCTTTCGGCTTTAGCCGCCAGTCAGTTGGCGGTGACACTGGTGAACTGGCTCGCCACGTCACTGGTGACACCGCACCCCCTACCGCGACTGGACTTCACCGATGGTATTCCCCAGGAATTACGAACCTTGGTGGTCGTCCCAACGCTGCTTCAGAACGCGCGCAGCATCGACGACCTCGTTGAGGCGCTTGAGGTCCGATTCCTGGCCAATCGGGACACACACCTGCACTTTGGTCTCCTCACGGACTTTCAGGATGCCCATCAGGAAACCGTTCCAGGCGATGATCAGTTGGTCAAGCAGGTTCAAACACGAATCGAAGCGCTGAATGCCAAATACAAGGGCGAGCAGGGCGAGACGTTTTTTCTCTTCCATCGGCCACGTCGCTGGAATCCCCATGAACGGCTCTGGATGGGGTATGAGCGGAAGCGGGGGAAGCTGGCGGAATTGAATGCGCTGCTTCGTGGCGGGTCACCCGATCGCTTCTCGACAGTGATCGGCCGGACGGATGTATTGTCCACAGTCCGGTACGTGATTACGCTCGACACGGATACACAACTGCCCCGCGATTCGGCACGGCAGTTTGTGGCGGCGATGGCGCACCCCTTGAATCGTCCACGGTACGATGAAGGGACGCAACGGGTCACCGAGGGATACGGCATCCTGCAACCTCGCGTGGCCGTCAGCTTGCCCGGCACCAACCGCTCGCGGTACGCGCGGCTCAACGCCAGCGAGCCGGGCATAGATCCATACACGCGCGCCGTCTCGGACGTGTATCAGGACCTGTTCGGAGAAGGGTCCTTCATCGGCAAGGGGATCTATGAGGTCGATGCGTTCGAGCGGGCACTCAATGGCCGCTTCCCGGAGAATCGAATCCTCAGCCACGACCTGCTGGAAGGCTGCTATGCACGGGCTGGGCTATTGAGTGATGTCCAGCTCTACGAAGAGTATCCCGCTCGCTACAGTGCGGACGTGACCCGACGTTACCGTTGGATTCGCGGTGATTGGCAGATTGCAGGATGGGTCCTTCCCCGTGTGCCTGGCCCGGACACACGCCGTCTGAACAATCCGCTTTCTGCACTATCACGTTGGAAAATCTTCGACAACCTGCGGCGCAGTCTCGTTCCTGCAGCCTTGACGTCCCTGTTTCTGTTGGGATGGACCGTCCTCTCCCCCATGTGGCTCTGGACGCTATCGACGCTCGCCGTCGTCCTGATTTCTCCCCTGCTGGCCGCTCTCTTGGATCTGTTCCGCAAACCCGAGGATGTGCGGCTCAGCCAGCACCTGACCTCGACAGGACGGTCCAGTGCGCAACACTTCATGCAGGCTCTGTTGACCCTCATGTGCCTCCCCTATGAGGGCTTCTACAGCCTGGAGGCGATCCTTCGGACCGCCGGGCGCATGTGGCTCACCCGCATAAGGCTGTTGGAATGGACCCCGTCGGGCGGTGTGGGCCCAATGAGTAGAACGGATGTGATGGGCTCCTACCGATCGATGTGGATTGGGCCGGTCATCGCTATCGTCACCGCGCTCTATCTGATGCTGTCGCGAACGGACGCGCTGGTTGTTGCAGCACCCCTGCTGGGCCTGTGGTTGTCGTCTCCTCTTTTCGCATGGTGGTTCAGCCGCCCGCTCGCTCGACGCGAGGCGAGACTGACGGCCGACCAGACGATGTTTCTTCGGAAGATGGCCCGCAAGACCTGGGCTTTTTTCGAGACCTACGTCGGTCCGGATGATCATTGGCTTCCTCCCGACAATTATCAGGAGCATCCGGCTCCGAAAGTGGCGCATCGCACCTCTCCGACGAATATGGGACTGGCACTGCTCGCGAATCTCTCCGCCTACGACTTCGGCTATCTGTCGGCCGGACAGCTCATGGAACGCACCGCACAGACGTTCGATAGTATGGCGACCTTGGAGCGGTTCCGAGGCCATTTCTTTAATTGGTACGACACGCAGTCTTTAAAACCCCTGCTCCCCATGTATATTTCCTCCGTGGACAGTGGGAATCTGGCAGGACATGTCATGACCTTGCGCTCGGGGCTACTCACCCTTCCGGATCACAAGATCCTCTCTGATCGCGTCTTTGAAGGGCTCCGCGACACGCTCACTCTGTTGACCGATGCGCTCGGAGATACGGTTGTCGCCCAGGTCGGGACGCTTCGCACAGAGTTGGCGTCGGTCTGTCAGGACAGGCCGAGGACGCTCGCGACGGCGCACCGATCCCTGGATGGCCTGACAACGCATGCGGATGAGGTCGCCGCTCACCTCGATGACGCCTCTAACGGGGATGCACCACGATGGGCTCATGCCCTCGCTCAACAATGCCACGACGCGCTCAATGAGCTGACGTTTCTCGCGCCATGGATTGGTCTTCCTATCTCTCCCCGCATACTCAGCGCATTTCCCGGTTTAGACCACATGCCTACACTCCGGACGCTGACCAGGCTGGAAGGCGAATGGCTGCCTGCCATTGAGCAGCGGCTTGGACCTGACACAATAGAGACGGAGCGAGAATGGCTCGCTGAACTTCAACGGCATATTACGAACGCAAGCCGGCGTGCCGGACAACGGATCGCATCGCTCAACCAACTTGCCTGGCAATCCAGTCAGTTCGCGCAGATGGAGTACGACTTCCTGTTCGACGGGGCACGGTACCTCCTGTCTATCGGGTATAACGTCGCGGAGCGACGGCGGGACGCCAGTTATTACGACCTCCTGGCCTCGGAAGCGAGATTGTGCAGCTTCGTCGCCATTGCGCAGGGGCAACTGCCGCAGGAAAGCTGGTTTGCTCTCGGGCGCCTGCTTACGACCACTGGTGGAGATCCGATTCTCCTGTCCTGGAGCGGGTCGATGTTCGAGTACCTCATGCCGCTTCTCATCATGCCGACCTATCAACATACGCTGCTGGACCAGACGTATCACGCTGCGGTGGAGAGACAGATCGAGTATGGACGAGAGCGAGGCATTCCATGGGGCGTATCGGAATCCGGCTACAACATGGTCGACGTGCATTTGAACTACCAGTACCGGGCATTCGGTGTGCCCGGCCTCGGTCTCAAGCGCGGCCTAGGTGAGGAGTTGGTCATTGCGCCCTATGCCACAGCCCTCGCCCTGATGGTCGCACCCGAAGAAGCCTGCCTGAATCTCCAGCGACTCACGGATGAAGGAGCGGACGGGCCGTTCGGATTATATGAAGCGATCGATTACACGCCGTCTCGTCTGCCACGCGGACAATCGCGTGTCATCGTTCGCTCGTATATGGCCCACCATGTGGGAATGAGTTTCCTGTCCTTGGCCTACCTGATCCTCGACCGTCCGATGCAGAAGCGCTTCGAGTCCGATCCTCTATTCCAGGCCACCACGCTGGTATTGCAAGAACGGATTCCAAAGGCCACCGCCTTCTACTCACACAGCACTGAGCTCTCAGATTTACGCACCACGTCCAGTACTCCGGAAACGCCGGTGCACGTCCTGAACACCCCGAACACGCCGGTACCCGAGGTGCAACTCTTGTCGAACGGGCGATACCACGTGATGGTCACGAACGCGGGAGGCGGGTCCAGTCGCTGGAAGGACTTGGCCGTCACGCGCTGGCGCGAAGATAGTACCTGTGACAACTGGGGGACGTTCTGTTACATCCGCGACGTTGAGAGCGGTGAGTTCTGGTCAACGGCCTATCAGCCGACGCTCAAGCCGTCGAAGACGTACGAAGTAATTTTTTCCGAGGGACGTGCGGAATTTCGACGCCGCGACCACGAGATCGAAACGCATGCCGAGATTGTGGTGTCGCCGGAGGACGATATCGAACTGCGTCGGGTCCGCCTCACGAACTGTTCCGGGACTAGGCGAACGATTGACCTCACCAGCTATGCGGAAGTCGTGCTGGCCTTGCCTGCGGCCGACGCGCTCCATCCGGCCTTCAGTAACCTTTTCGTTCAGACCGAGATCATCCGCGAACGTCAGGCCATCCTCTCCACGCGCCGGCCTCGTTCTCTGGACGAACAGGCCCCCTGGGCGTTTCACCTCATGGCGGTACGTGGCCCCCACAGCGGGGAAATATCCTACGAGACGGACCGCATGCAGTTCATCGGGCGCGGGCGCACCCTCGCCTCCCCGCAGGCCATGGACCATTCCGCCGCGCTCTCGGGGAGCCAGGGCTCCGTGCTGGACCCCGTTGTGTCCATCCGTTGTCAGATCGTCCTCGAGCCCGAGGAGTCGGTGACAGTGGATCTGGTGTCCGGCATCGGCGAAACCCGCGACATCTGTCTGCGCCTGGTCGACAAATACCAGGACCGGCGTCTCGCCGATCGTGTCTTCGAGCTGGCATGGACACATAGCCAAGTCGTGTTGCGTCAACTCAATACCACCGAGGCGGATGCGCAACTCTATGGACGACTGGCCGGCTCGATCATGTATGCCAATGCCTCACTGCGCGCAGAGCCAGCCGTGCTGAGCAAGAACCGCCGCGGACAGTCCGGTCTCTGGGGCTATGCCATTTCCGGCGATCTGCCGATCGTGCTGCTCCAGATTGGAGACCCGTCCAACATTGATCTGGTGCGTCAACTCGTCCAGGCCCATGCGTACTGGCGCTTGAAGGGCCTCGCTGTGGACCTCGTCATTTGGAACGAAGATCACGCCGGATACCGGCAGGTCTTGCACGATCAGATCATGGGGCTGATCGCAGCCGGGGTCGAAGCCCATGTGATGGATCGGCCAGGCGGGATTTTTGTGCGGACGGCCGAACAGATGTCGGTCGAGGACCGCCTGCTGCAGCAATCGGTCGCGCGGGTCATCCTCACGGATAGGCGCGGCACGCTGGCAGACCAGATCACGCGTGTCGCGTCTATAGCAGCGCCGGCCTACCGCTTCAAACCGACTCGAACGCATCGTCCAGATCCCCCGGCGCCCATTGAGGCCCGGCAGGATCTGCTCTTCTACAATGGACTTGGCGGTTTTTCTTCAGATGGTCGTGAGTACGTCATCACAACGGCGCCCGGGCACGTCACGCCCGCACCGTGGGTCAATGTGCTGGCGAACCCACATTTTGGCACCGTCATCTCAGAGAACGGGCTCGCCTACACGTGGAGCGAGAACGCGCATGAATTCCGCCTCACGCCGTGGCACAACGATCCCGTGACGGATGCGAGCGGAGAAGCCCTCTACCTTCGCGACGAAGAGAGCGGCCACTTCTGGTCGCCGATGCCGATGCCCCATCGAGGCGTACGCCCCTATGTCAGCCGGCATGGGTTCGGCTACAGCGTCTTCGAACATACGGAAAATGGCATCCACTCAGAGGTCTGGGTGTATGTGGCGCTGGACGCCTCGGTGAAGTTTACGGTGCTCAAGCTGCGTAACGAGTCGGGCCGATCGCGACGATTGTCTGCGACCGGCTATGTGGAATGGGTGCTGGGCGATCTGCGCCCCAAATCAGTCATGCATGTGGTGACCGAGATGGACCCGACCACCGGGGCGCTCTTCGCGCGGAACCCCTACAATACGGACTTCCCTGGGCGGATCGCGTTCTTTGACGTCGACGAGGGGACTCGGAGCATGACCGGCGACCGGACTGAGTTTGTGGGACGGAACGGCACCATGCAAAGTCCTGCCGCGATGGGTCGTTCACGGCTGTCCGGGAAAGTGGGCGCCGCCTTGGATCCCTGTGGCGCCATTCAAATCCCATTCGAGCTCGCTCAAGGGCAAGAGCGTGAATGTACCTTTCGGTTGGGGATGGGGAAAGACGGCGAAGATGCCCGTCAACTCGTTCGTCGCTTTCGAGGAGCGGCGGCGGGCCGAGCGGCGCTCGAAACGCTGTGGCAACACTGGACGCATACGCTGGGGGCCGTGCATGTGGAGACACCCGATCAGTCCCTCAATGTGCTCGCCAATGGCTGGCTGCTGTATCAAACGCTCGGCTGCCGGCTCTGGGCGCGAAGTGGCTACTATCAGTCGGGCGGCGCCTTTGGGTTCCGCGATCAGTTGCAAGACGTGATGGCGCTGGTTCATGCCAAGCCACAACTCGCGAGGGAGCAGCTCCTGTTGTGCGCGGGCCGTCAGTTTCAAGAGGGAGACGTGCAACATTGGTGGCATCCCCCCTCCGGCCGGGGCGTCCGCACGCGCTGTTCCGACGATTTCCTCTGGCTCCCATTTGCCACTAGTCGCTACGTGATCACCACCGGGGACACCGGAGTGTTGGATATCCCGATCCAGTTTCTCGAAGGCCGCCCGATCAATGCGGACGAAGACTCGTACTACGATCTCCCAGGCCGGTCTGAGCAATCGGGGAGTTTGTACGAACACTGTGTGCGAGCCATTGTGAAGGGCCTCACACGTGGGGAGCACGGTCTTCCGCTCATCGGTTCCGGGGACTGGAACGACGGCATGAATATGGTCGGTGAACATGGCAAGGGCGAAAGCGTCTGGCTGGGATTCTTCCTGTATGACGTTCTCATGCGGTTTTCTGAAGTGGCACGAACCAGAGGTGACCTGTCGTTCGCTGAGCGCTGCCAGGCGGAAGCGACTCAGATGCGCCAGAATATCGAACAGAACGGCTGGGATGGAGAGTGGTATCGCCGCGCCTATTTCGACGACGGGTCGCCGCTTGGGTCGGCGAGTAATGACGAATGCCAAATCGATTCCATTCCGCAAAGTTGGTCTGTTCTGTCGGGGGCGGGGGATGCGACACGCTCGCACCCGGCGATGGAGGCAGTCTATAGGCGCCTAGTTCGGCGTGACGATGCACTCATTCAACTCTTGGATCCGCCGTTCGACAAATCCCATTTGAATCCCGGCTATATCAAAGGCTATGTGCCCGGCGTGAGAGAAAATGGAGGGCAGTACACACATGGGGCACTCTGGGCCACCATGGCCTTCGCAGCACTGGGCGACCGCGGGCGCGCCTGGGAACTCTTCACCATGATCAACCCGGTGAGTCACGCTGGATCACCTGAGGGGATTGGGATTTACAAAGTCGAACCCTATGTGGTCGCAGCGGATGTCTATGCCGTCTCGCCTCATACGGGTCGCGGTGGATGGACCTGGTACACGGGCTCGGCAGGCTGGATGTACCGGCTTATCGTCGAATCACTTCTCGGCCTGAGGCTGGAAGGCGCCACATTGCGATTCGTCCCTTGCCTTCCTCTGGATTGGAAGACATTCAAATTGCACTACCGATACCGGGAAACCATCTACCACATCACCCTGCTGCAATCACTTGCTGAGAAGAGCGAGATGAGGGTGACTGTCGATGGCGTCCAACGGGCCGATAACGCGATCCCCCTTGTTGATGACCGTCACGAGCACTCAGTTGAGGTGACCATACCAGCCGCTTGAGATGACTGAACGCGTTGGCATACCGGGACGCTCTCGTGGGTGGTGGCTCCCCTGACCTCCCAGGTCTTGGATTCAAAGCCATCGCCTTCCGACCTAGCAGGCAACCGTGCTAGGATGCGCTTCATGCTGATCGATACCCATACCCATCTTGACGATGCACGCTATGAGTCTGACCGCGAGGCCATGATCGCTCGTGCACGCGAGTCCGGCGTGGAGACGATGATCACCATCGGCTGCGACCTTGCCACGAGCCGTTCCGCAGTTGCCCTCGCCGATCAATATCCCTTCGTCTATGCTTCGATCGGCGTGCACCCCCACGAAGTCAAACACATTGCAGCAGGCTGGTACGACGAACTCCGGCAGTTAGCGCGCCAGAAGAAGGTCGTCGCCTACGGTGAGATCGGTCTCGATTACCATTACAACCACTCCTCTCCGGAGGAGCAACGCAACCGTTTCCGCGAACAGATTCAGCTGGCGCGTGAATTGAGGCTCCCGGTGATCATCCACACCAGGGAAGCGCAGGACGATACGATCCGTATCCTGAAAGAGGAGCGGGCCTCAGAGGTCGGCGGAGTCTTCCACTGTTTTTCGGGAGATGCCTGGCTGGCGAAGGATGCGATCGAGTTGGGATTCTATCTGTCGTTTTCCGGCATCCTGACCTTTCAGAACGCGACCATGCTGCGGGAGATTGCCAAGACGGTTCCGGCGGACCGTCTCCTGATCGAAACGGATTGTCCTTACCTCACACCGATTCCCCATCGCGGCAAGCGGAATGAACCGGCCTATGTGAAACATGTGGCCGAACTGCTGGCCATGATCAAGGCAGAGGACACCGCCCTGACCACTGAAGACGTGGGCCGCATCACCAGCGAGAACGCGCGTCGCCTCTTCAGAATTCCCTGAGCTGATGCTTTCGTTTGCGCTGCGACTTCGGGAGCTTGCGCGGATTCCCGCCTTTTTCTTTGGACCGCTTCACGAGATCGGCATCCCCACCATCCAGCTCCTTGAAGGCCATGGCCGGCGCACTAGAGGACCGCTCCTGTAGCTTGGCACGAAACTCCGGCGCCCCCATGACGAACGCCCCGGCAGCTCTGGCCGCGTTGACGACTTCATGATCCGACGAAACAACGGCGCAATCTTTCCCATACAGCCGCGCCAGACGCTGAATCACCTGATCAGCTCTCTCGCCTCGCTTTGAATAGACGACTTCGACGCCGGACTGGAACTCATGATGCTCCGCCCCCAAGCCGCCTTGCCAGCCGTCGAAGACAAGGGTGATTGCATGGCCCTTCCTGTGACGGTATCCGGCCAAACTATGCAAGAGCGCCTCCCGCGCCGCCTCAAGGCGGCCGGCACCTGATGAGACAGCCATCCCGGCGCTGCCCAAAAGGTTATATCCATCGACAAGAAGATGCGTTGCCATCTACAATTACGTGGTTTGAGGCCTTTTGTTGACAATACCACAAACATCTGAGAAAAGGCCTTAGTTGGTACCTGTCGAGAGGAGTGCCGGCTCGTGATCCCCGTCTCCTGTCTGACTCGCAGCCTCATTGCCCTGACCCTCCTGTGGATGCTCTTCGGCACCATCGGCCTGTCGCAAGCCGACATGCCAACCCAGCCCCCATGGCCGCAGCTCCCCCAACTCTCCAGTGAACAAGCCGCCCCACACTTCCTCCTCGTGAAGCAAGAAACCGCCGGCACGTCCCGGTATCCGATCATTGTCCGCGACCTTCGCACCTGGTCGACCGCCGAGGGAACACGTCTTGTCCTCGACCTGAACCACAAAGCGTCGTTCGCGGAAACTCACCTCCGCAATCCGGAGCGGGTTGTCATTGAGGTGAACAACGCTATCCTGGGAAAATCGTCCCGTCTGCGAGTGTCGGGCGGAACGATTCCGCCATCGTTTCAGATCGCACAAAGCCGTCCACGCATGGTCACCATCACCCTGTCGCGCAGCCAGGGATCCAGATACAAAGCATTCTCGCTGGACAATCCAACTCGCCTCGTCATCGACATTTACCAGCGTCCCAAAGATCAGATTCGACAGATCGGGGAGACCTCGACGACTTCGCCGTCAGCTCCGGTCACGACGTTGCCGACTCCACCGGTGATTCCAAGTCCCACCGTGACGGAACCGACTCGACCAATAGCGCCCAAACCGGCAAGTCCTGTCCGGACAATCGTTATCGATCCCGGACATGGCGGAAAAGATCCTGGCACCATCGGGCATCACGGCACGACGGAGAAAGATGTCACGTTGAAAGTCGGGCTGCTGCTGAAGACCTTGCTCAGCACCTTGCCGAATACGCGCGTACTCATGACCCGGGAACACGACACCTTCATCGAGTTGGAAGACCGGGCGAAATTTGCCAATGGGAAAGACGCCGATCTATTCGTCTCCATTCACGTCAATTCACATCCGCACAAGGGAATCCGAGGTCTGGAGATCTACCACTTCGGCGAAGCCAAGGATCAGCGCGCCTTGGAAGTCGCCGCACGGGAGAACGGCACGCCGCTCAACAATACCGGCGTGGGGTGGGAATACCTCGTGGCCGATCTGCTGACCTCGAAGAAGATCGAACATTCCCTTGAGCTGGCCTGGACGGCCAAGCAGGCGATGGTGACAAATCTCAACGGACGGTATAGCACCATCGACCACGGGGTGAAAACGGCCCCCTTTTACGTGCTCCGGTTCACCACCATGCCCAGCATTCTCGCCGAGATTGCCTTCATGTCCAATCCCAACGAGGAAGAGCAGATGAGGACACAGCCTTTTCTTGCCCATATCGCGGAATCGATTTTCGAAGGCGTCAAGACCTACCTCCACACGAATCCCCCCAGGTGACAGACCCCTCACACTTGGGCTAGTGTTCTTCCTTTCCAGTTATGACCACGTTAAAAGTCGTCCTCGAATACGACGGGACTCACTACGCCGGCTGGCAACGTCAATTGAACGTGCCGACCATCCAGGCGACGGTGGAAGACGCCCTCGCGGCGATCGCACAGACGCGTCTCACACTCGTCGGCGCCGGCCGTACTGACGCCGGAGTCCACGCCCTCGGCCAGGTGGCCAGCTTCAGGACCGATCGTGGCCTGTCTTGCCGGGAATGGCTTCGCGCCCTGAATGCCCACCTCCCTGCCGACATCAGCGCCCTCTCGGTCGAAGAGGTTCCGGATGATTTTCATGCACGCTACTCAGCGAGAGGAAAGCTGTACGAGTATCACCTGCTGAATCGATCCGAGCGAGCACCTCTTCTTCGGGAACGGACCTGGATGCTTTATAAATCACTCGACCTCGCGGCCATGACGGAGGCCGCCACCTGCTTGATCGGCTCGCACGATTTCTCCTCATTTGAAACCGCGCCGACCAACAACGAAAATCCGCACTGTCGGTTGGAACAGTTGGATCTCCGCCGCGAAGGGGATCTCATCGTCCTCGCTTTCTATGCCGATCGCTTTCTCAAACAGATGGTACGCTCGATGGTGGGTACCCTGGTGGAGGTAGGACAGGGAAAACGGGCCGCCGCCAGCATGAAGACCGTGCTCACAGCACGGTCGCGCACTGCGGCGGGGAGAACCGCCCCGGCCCATGGTCTGTATCTCGTCAGAGTGGACTATAATGATGCGACGGATCCTCGGGAGACAATCGGCGAGACCAGCGGTGGAAAAAACGATCGGGCCTGGCCCTAGGCTGAGAAACCCGTCATCTTCGGCCCTCCCATTCACCTCCTCACGGCCTCCCACATAACACCTAAGTGATTTCACCGTGACACAGAATCGGCGCCATTTGCTATAGTGCCGAAGGCAACCCATGTCCACCTCAAAAGGAGCCCTCGATGAAACATTTCTGCCCAGCCTTGTCGTTCATCATGTTGGCGGCCGTTCTCATCACCCCGCAACTCAGTTACGCGGGAGCGCAACTGAACAAAATGAAAACCTGCAATGCAGAAGCGGACGCCAAAGGACTCAGCGGGGAAGGCAAAGGCGATGACCGAAAAGCCTTCATGAAGACCTGCCTCTCAGCCAAACCCGCGAAGGCTGAAGCCGGCGGGGCGCAGCAGAATAAAATGAAGACTTGTAATAAAGAAGCGAAGGCGAAGAGTTTGGCCGGTGACGAGCGGAAAACGTTTATGAAGAGCTGTCTCTCCAGCTAAGTGACCGTGACCCCGGCGCGTCTCACGGCTGCGCCGGGGCTCGACGGTCACCTCACGAACCCACCTGCCCTGTTCTCACCACGCTCGATGCCAGGCTCATAGCACAACGAGGCGAGTCAGACCCGCGAAGCGCGGGCTGATGCTAGCGAGGGCTGTTGGTATCTCGATTCTCGATCTTCTTGCGTAACTCGATCAGTTCCAGCTCGAGTGCGGAGAATCGATCGGCGATGGGGTCTGGCATATTGGTATGGTCCATTGTGGCATCGGGGAGCCGCTCCCCTTGCGTCTTGATAATCCTGGCGGGCACTCCAATCACCGTCGAATTTGGGGGGACTGATTTCAAGACCACGGAATTGGCACCGATTTTGACATTGTCTCCAATCGTAATCCCGCCGAGAATTTTTGCCCCCGCTCCTACCACAACGTGATTGCCGAGCGTCGGATGACGCTTGCCGCGCTCTTTCCCCGTTCCTCCGAGGGTGACCCCTTGAAACAAGGTGACGTGGTCGCCAATCTCGGCCGTCTCTCCGATGACCACACCCATGCCATGGTCGATAAAAAATCGCGCGCCGATTTTCGCGGACGGATGGATCTCGATCCCCGTCATCCACCGGGCCAACTGGGAAATTGCACGGGGTAAAAATGGAACTTGATGTCCCTTCAACCAATGCGCGACCCGATAGGCCAGCAGCGCGTGAAATCCTGCGTAGGTGACAATGACTTCGAGCCTGCTGGTGGCGGCAGGGTCGCGGTCAAAAATCGCTTGGAGGTCTTGAGAGATCGTCTTGAACATGCATGCCACTAGACTTGATGGTCGCCAGGATGCAGGGCTCAGGCGCGCTCGATCAAACAGACGGCCTGGGCGGCGACTGCTTCTTCACGCCCCACCGCATCCAGTCCTTCGCCGCTCTTCACTTTGACATTCACCAGATCGGGATCGACTTGGAGCACCTCGGCGATGGTTTTCTGCATGGCCGCCAGGTGCGGGCTCAGCCTGGGAGCTTGGGCAATGATGGTACTATCCACATTGGCGAGACGATAGCCCTTTGCGCGCAGCTTCCCTCTGACGTCTTCCAGCAGCTTCAGGCTCGAAATATTCTTAAACCGCTGGTCCGAACTCGGGTAGTGGCGCCCAAGATCTCCTTCTCCCATCGCCCCGAGCAGCGCGTCGCAAATGGCATGGACTAAGGCATCGGAATCCGAATGTCCCTGAAGTCCTTTGTTATGCGGAATTTCCAGTCCGCCCAAGATCAACTTGCGTCCCGCCACCAGCGGATGAATATCCCATCCACACCCCACACGTACAGCCATCATCCTGCACTCCTCGCCGCCGTTCGTGAGCTGAGAATTGCCTCTCCGATCACGAGATCTTCCGGCCTCGTCACCTTGATATTTTCGCCGCTCCCCTCAACGACCACGACCGGTTTCCCGATCAGCTCGACGAGATGAGCGTCATCGGTCGCCTGCGCTCCGTCCAGCAAGGCCTTGCGGTGTCCCTCTTCCAGCCACGCACGGCGGAACGCCTGGGGCGTTTGTGCCAGCCATAAAGGCCGGCGATCCACCGTTCGCTCAATCACCCCGTCCGCGCCCACATACTTCACCGTATCGCGCATCGGCAGTGCGATGATGGCCGCCCCATGTTCAGCCGCAGCGTCCACCACCTTTTGGATCATGTCCTCGGTCAGGAAGGGGCGCACGGCATCATGGACCAGGACGATCTCCGTGTCCTGACTCACTTCCGCCAACGCATGACGGACCGAATCTTGACGCTGCTCTCCGCCCGAAACGACCTTCGTCACCTTGCCGAATTCCCCCGTCCCCACGATGTGGTCCAGACAATACTGACGCTCCGTCTGAGGCACCGCCAAAATAATCTCGTGAATGACCGGGGAAGCTTGGAGGACGCGGAGAGACTGCACGAGAATCAGCTGTCCCCCCAGTGAGAGAAACTGCTTCGGGATATGGCCTCCCATGCGAAGCCCGCGACCTGCCGCCGGTACAAGGGCTACCGTCCGCGGCGGCATCTTCTCACGAGAAGACACAAACACACTCACAGTGAGGGGAACAGAGCCCGACAGGACGTACGCAACTGCTCAGGCATGACACCCCCGATGAGCGACCGGAGAGCCCGGCACAGCACCATCGCTTCGCTGCCACCTGCTTACCCACGCGCGACCTGATATTCTTCTCGCTCCGACTCCTCCTTCAGACGGGTGAAGATCATGCGCCCCGCCGTCGTTTGGAGGACGCTGGTCACGGTCACGTCTACATTGCGACCGATACAGCGACGGGCATTGTCCACCACGATCATCGTCCCATCATCCAAGTAGGCCACACCTTGACCCGCCTCTTTGCCTTCCTTTAAGACAAAGACTCGGATGGTTTCACCGGGCAGTACGACCGGCCTCAGGGCATTACACAGCTCATTGATGTTCAACACGCGAACGCCCTGTAATTCGGCGACCTTATTCAAATTCAAATCATTGGTAATGATGCGTCCCCCCACTTTCTTGGCCAGCACCACCAGCTTGGCATCCACTTCCTTCACATGGGGGAAATCTTCCTCGATGATCCGGACATCGACATCGGGCATTTTCTGAATCTTGTTCAAAATATCCAGCCCTCGCCGGCCGCGCGCCCGCTTGAGAGAGTCGGACGAGTCCGCGATGTGTTGCAATTCGTTCAGAATGAAATGGGGAACCAGAAACGGCCCCTCGAGAAACCCCGTCTCGCAGAGATCCGCCACCCGGCCGTCGATGATCACACTCGTATCCAACACCTTGGTGTTCGCGTTTGAAGCCCGCGCTCCCGACGGCCCAGGATGCAGACCGGGAAACTGCTCATGCCCAAACCGCGCACCCATGACCAAACCAAGATACGGCAACCCCAAGAGGAACACCAACCCGCCGATGTGAAACAAGAACGTCTCGACATCGAAGACCGCACTACCCACCCACTCCACCAACCCTGTAAGAATAAGACCGCCGGCAAGACCAACGGCGCCGCCGACAATAATGCCGAATGAGAGCCTCCGGAGCGCGTATTCGCCGGCCAGAATGAGTCCACCCGCAACGGCGCCCATCCCAAACCCCACCAGTAAGAACTCGCGACTCGGATCTTGGGCCCGCAGGAACAGGGCCATACCGGCAAGAGCGCTGAGAAGAACAAATATGGCCCGTACTACCATACTGTCTCCCTCCTCTCTGTGAGCAACCCCGAACGTACGGTTCGAAGTGATCACGGCCTCAGCGTCAGATAAATGGCTCGCCCCTGCCGTCTCAACAGGAGCAACACCGCTTGGTCTTTTGGCAAACTTGCGGCGACACGTTCATACGCCTTCAACGTACCCACCGGTTTGCGGTTCACCTCCAACACGAGATCGCCCTCGCGCACGCCGGCCTCTTCCGCGGGACTCCCCGATTTCACCCGGGCCACCACGACGCCATGGTCGCTCGATTTCAGTCCGTACCGGCCGGCTAAATCGTTGTTGAGTTCCTTGACTTCGATATCCGCGAGCAACCCGGCAGGAGCGACAGATTCTCCATTGTCCTCAGCAGCCGCCTGCGCCAAATTCTTGGGCTGCTCCGCGATGGTGAGGTCGATTGACTTCGCCTTCTTTTCACGAATGATTTTGACGGTAACTTTTTTCCCGACGAAAGTCTGGGCCACGGCATTGCGCAAGTGGGCCGGCGAGTCCATCGGTTTTCCGTCATATTCGATAATGACGTCCCCGCGCTCAAACCCGACCTTCTTGGCCGGGCTGTCGTCCATGACATCGCTGACCAGGACACCCTTGGTGTCTTTCGGCACGCCGAACTGTGAAGACAATTCCGGAGTCAGTTCCTGAATCGAGACGCCCAGCCACCCGCGCACAACTTTGCCATGTTGCACCAACTGTTCCATGATGGAGTGTGCCATGTTGCTCGGAACCGCGAAGCCGATGCCCATATTCCCGCCGCTCTGGCTGTAGATCGCCGTGTTGATGCCGACCAATTCACCGCGGACATTCACCAGAGCTCCCCCGGAATTGCCGGGGTTGATCGCGGCGTCCGTTTGAATGAAGTCTTCGTATTCGGCGATCCCGGCCGACCGGCCGAGTGCGCTGACGATCCCCAGAGTGACCGTCTGCGTCAGACCGAACGGATTGCCGACCGCCAGCACAAATTCCCCCACCTCCAGCCTGTCTGAATCGGCCCAGGTTGCGGTTGGAAGGCCGCTGGCCTCGATTTTCAGCACGGCCACGTCGGTCTTGGCATCCGTCCCGACCAGCTTCGCTTTGAACTCACGTTTATCGGACAGAAACACCTTGATCTCATCGGCCTTGTTCACCACGTGGTTGTTTGTGATGATCAGCCCATTGGGATCGACGATGACCCCGGACCCCAATCCCCGTTCTTTTCGTTCCTTCGGAGCCTCAAAACGCTTCATCCACTCCTCGCCGAAGAACCGTCGAAAAAAGGGATCATCGAACGGCGTGCCCTGGGTCCCCTCACTCGGTCCATTCCGCGTCGCAAAAATATTCACCACCGCCGGCTTGACGGCCTTGGCAACATCGACAAAACTCTGCGCGCCCGCACCGGGCAAAGAGGGTTGAACCGCGGTGGCAACCGGTCTAGCGGCAGGAGCAGGGACTGGAAGCGGTTCTGGGACCGCATGTCCGGTCGGCAACCACCCGAGATCCGAGCTCACGATGACCCCGACGAGCACACCCACGATCAACAGCAACAGCGGCAATATCCAGGATCTCCGCGAGCCCTGCTCTCCGGTTGAAATGCGAAAGTCGTCCATAGTGATTCGAATCGGGAACCGGGCCGGTTAGGCCTGCTCACCCGCGTACAGTCCCATGATGGTGTTCAGAAACTTGATGGCATCCGATTTCGGACGTTGGAATGAATTTCGGCCGATGATCGACCCGAATCCACCGCCGTCGCGGATCGCGCGCACTTCTTCAAATACCGTTTTCTCGTCGCTTTTCGCGCCACCGGAGAAAATCACAATCCTGCGCCCGTCGAAGGAACTTTGCACGACATGTTTGACCCGTTCCGCCAAGGTGTTGATCGGCACCTTTTCGGCTTCATACACCTTCTTGGCGGCGGCTTGTTCCAGATGGGCCGTGGGCAATTTGACCTTGAGGATATGGGCACCCAATTGCGCCGCGATTTGAGCCGCATAGGCCACCACATCCATAGCCGTCTCGCCTTCTTTACTCAACCCAGATCCACGCGGATAGGACCAGACCACCACAGCCAAGCCACAACTCTTCGCCTCTTCCGCAATCGCACGCAGTTGTTCATACATCGGATTGCAATGGGAAGATCCCGGGTAGATGGTAAATCCGACGGCTGAACAACCCAATCGTAAGGCCTCACGCACGCTGCCCGTCACGGATGGCATAGGATCCTTCTCATCGTGGAGCGTATCGTGGCTGTTGAGCTTAAGGATGAGTGGAATTCTCCCGGCGAAATGGCTGGCCCCGGCCTCGATGAATCCGAGCGGAGCTGCATAGGCGTTGCAGCCGGCATCGATCGCCAGCTGGAAATGGTAATGCGGATTATACCCACCCGAGTTGGGCGCAAAACTTCTCGCCGGGCCATGCTCGAACCCCTGATCGACCGGCAGGATCACCAATTTGCCTGTCCCGGCCAGCTTGCCTGAGTTCAGCAGCCGGGCAATGTTCGTCTTCGTTCCCGCATTATCGCTTTCATACCAACTTAAGATTTCCTGGACCCGATTGCTCATGATCAACCTCCCACCAACCTCGGTCTCATTAGTCGTTACGCCCGCCCCTGAATGCAGGCTTCCGCATGGCTCACGTCCTCGGCGCTGCCGATGATCAGCGGCACACGCTGATGGAGCGCCTTCGGCTCGACGTCCAGAATACGCATCATGCCCGTGCTCGCTTTGCCCCCGGCCTGCTCCACGACCAGGGCCAGGGGATTACCTTCATACATCAATCGTAGCTTTCCTTCCGGCTTGGCGGTCTCGCCCGGATACAGATAAATCCCGCCTCCCAACATGATGCGGTGGACGTCCGCCACCAGACATCCGCTGTAGCGACCGCTGTATGGCCGCCCGGTCGCCTTGTCCTCCACCTTCACATAGTCGAGGTATTTTTGAGTGCCGGCCAGCCAGCGATGGTAGTTGCCCTCGTTGACCGAGTAGACTTTTCCCTTCTGGGGAATCCGAATGTTCTCGTTGGACAGGAGATACTCGCCGATCGACGGCTCGAGCGTGAACCCATGCACCCCTTGCCCGACGGTAAACACGAGCATGGTGCTGGCCCCGTACAGTATATACCCTGCGGCAATCTGCTCGGTTCCTTTTTGAAGCAGCTCATCCTCCACGGGCCGTCGCTGTCCCGGCTTCGACCTCCGAATAGAGAAAATTGCCCCCAATGGCATATTCACGTCGGTATTGGAGGATCCGTCCAACGGATCGACCAAGAGCATGTACTTGGCTCCTTCATGCACCATCGTCAGTGGTTTTTCCATCTCCTCAGAGGCCAAAACGCACACGAGCCCGCTGTGTTCGAACACCCGAACAAACGTGTCATTGGCGATCTGATCGAGTTTTTTGACCACTTCGCCTTGGATATTGGTCTCTCCGGTCGTGCCGAGGATTTTATTCAACCCCGCTCTGCGCAGGTCATGGGCGATCATTTTGCCGACCAACCCGATTTGAGTCAGCAGGATGGAAAATTCTCCGGTGGCTTCGGGATGCGCGGCCTGTTGCTCGATGATAAACCGGCTTAACGTAATGGGAAATTTAGACATGCGTCCCTGTCCTTCACGCAGAAAAACCCTCTCCCTCCACCGAGAGTCCAAGGAAAGGGCTTACCGTCGGCAAACTTGGCGCAAGTATAGCGGTTTCTATCAGCACGAGCAAACCAAAGCAGCCGGCGGCCCCATTACGACTGTCCTCCTGAACCATATCCCCCCGTCAGTTCAGCGACAATCGATCCCACAATGACCTTGGCCTTCATTCTGACAGGCACCCGATGCTCATCGGTCGTAAACCAGACACGAATATTGCCCTCGTTGAGGAAGATGCCCTGAAACGGCATGATGACCAAGACGCGGGCGGTCTGCCGTTTGCCCCATGAGCCCTTCAATGTTTCGAGCGCTTCGACCCGCACCTCCATCTTATAATTCTTGTTGTCGTGGTGCACCGTCATCGCAAGAGAAGCTCCGGGCAGCATCGGCAGGACTTTGCGCACATAATAGAGGCAGGAAATGGCATCCTGCGCATCGGTGGGAATCGGAAGCTCGGCAAGCTTGCCATCCTTCACGGCTGTCACGACGCCTTCGCTGTGCCGGAAGGTATAGTCAAAATCGTTGGACCGTTTTCCCTCTCGGCGTGCAAACGTCATGTGCCTGGGTAGAAACGGCTCGACATCCACCGTGGAAGCCACGCGATTGTCAACCGGATAGAACTTGGTCACCACCGGGCTCGATCGGGCCACCAGGCTCAGCATGATTTGGTGCCGGCCATCCTGGGCCTGATTCTCTTGGACCGCCATGGTCGCAATCCCCGCGCGCATGGCCAGCCAAGTCAAGTCATACGAAAGTCGTTCACCGGCCGAAAACGGCAGCAGGATAGGGGCCGGCTGGTGCCCATCCTGAGTTGCCTCCGAGAGAGACATGTCCGTGGAAAGGGCGCCGAGCAGGAACGTGGTCACAAGAAGGAGGATTGGACGGAGGGGGCCGTGAGAGGACGGGCTTCTACATCGACAGGACACGACGAGCCTGTGCAAGTTCCGTTTCGATGGTGGCGCGGATCACATCCAAACGGGCCGGCGAGGGTGCCTCAAAGCGTAGGACTAGCGCAGGCTGGGTGTTGGAGGCTCGAATAAGGCCCCATCCATCCTCGAAAATCGCGCGAACTCCGTCGATCGTCACCAATTCCCGCAAATGAAGGTTCGAAGCGCCGACGGGCCGGCGGGCATCCAGATAGGCGGTGAGTTGCGTTTTCACCTGATCGACCAGTTGAAACTTCAGCTTGTCAGAGCAGTCGACACGAATCTCCGGAGTCACCGTCGTCTGCGGAAGGTCCGCGACAAGGCTCGATAACGACTGCTTGGTTTTGGCCAGAATTTCCACCAGCCGGCACGATGCATAGATGGCGTCGTCGAAGCCGAAATACCGATCGGCAAAAAACATATGACCGGACATTTCGCCCGCCAAGACGGCCGACTCCGCTTTCAGTTTCGCCTTCATCAGCGAGTGACCGGTCTTCCACATGATGGGGCGACCGCCGCGTGCGGCAATATCGTCGTACAGACATTGCGAGGCCTTCACCTCGGAAATAAAGGTGGTACCCGGCCTCTGCGCGAGGATATCCCGCGCGTAAACGATCATCAAGCGATCGCCCCACAGGATCTGCCCCTCCTCGTCGACCGCACCGATGCGATCGGCATCCCCATCGTAGCCGATGCCGACATCCGCCTTCTGTTCTTTCACGGTTGCGATCAGGTCTTGCAGATTTTCCACGACGGTGGGATCGGGGTGGTGGTTGGGAAATCGTCCGTCCAACTCATCATAGAGCCCAGTGACGCGGCAGCCCAATTGCTCCAAGGCTTGCTTGGCCACCAGCGACGCCGCACCGTTGCCGCAGTCGATGACCACATGCAAATGGTCCGCCCGCACGCAGGCAAAGTCGTTCTTGAGATGCTGCAAATAGTCCGGAATGATCGCGTGGGCGGAGAGCTGTCCGGAACCAGAGACGAATCGACCGGCTTCCATCACCCGTCGCAGCCGTTGAATGTCCTCGCCGTGAATGGCTTCTTTCCCGATGCAGATTTTAAACCCGTTGTATTCGGCGGCATTGTGGCTGCCCGTAATCATGATCCCGCCTTGCACCGGCAAGGTAAACAACGAAAAATAGAGGAGCGGCGAGGCACAGAGCCCTAGATCGACCACGTCCAATCCACCGGCTAGCAGTCCGCTGAGCAAGGCTGCCTGCAAACCAGGCGAGCTCAGCCGCCCATCTCGCCCAAGACTGATCCGCACGGCGCCCTGCCCGCGTGCCATGGTGGCATAGGCGCGCCCTACCTGCTCGGCAATCTCTTCCGTGAGCTCCTCTCCGACAATGCCTCTCAGATCATATTCGCGAAACAGCGCCATCTCGATCTCCTAACATCCCCGGCTCAGCCGCCCATAATCATCCTGAAAGCGCACAATGTCATCCTCCCCAAGATAGGGGCCATTCTGCACTTCGATAATATGCAAGGTCTCGGTGCCGAGATTTTCAAGACGATGCGGCGTTTCAACCGGGATCGCCGTGCTTTCTCCCACTCGAAGGTCCAGCAGCTCATCCCCTCTGGTCACCCTGGCAGTCCCTGTAATGACGACCCAATGTTCGCTCCGTTTATGATGGAGCTGCAGCGACAAGCGCCCTCCGGGATTCACCGTCACACGCTTGACCTTATATCCAGGCCCCTCCTCCAGCACGGTATAGGATCCCCACGGCCTGAACACCGTCAAGTGTTCCAGATGCTCTGGAGCGCCCTGTTGCTTCAGAATCTCGACCATCTTCTTCACGTCCTGCGACCGAGACTTGGGACAGACCAAGGTGGCGTCCGGCGTATCCACGACCACCATATCCGAGAGTCCGATCGTAGCCACCACCCGGCGATCGGCGTACAGGACGGAATTGGTACTGTCCAGGTCGATGACTCGGCCGCTGACCACGTTGCCGGCCTTGTCTCGCGGAGATACTTCTTCGAGGCTGCTCCAATTGCCGACATCCGACCAACCGAACCCCACAGGAATCATCGCCGCGTTGGCCGACTGCTCCATGACGCCGTTGTCGATCGACAGTGAAGGAACCTTCTTATAGGCTTCCTCAATGAGGCGCGGCTCAGCGCCCGACGCCATCAGGGCATGGACTCGCTGCATAGCCTTGGTCAGCAACGGCTGGTGCCGGTGGATTTCCTCCAGGATGGTCGCAGCCTTCCACAGAAACATGCCGCTGTTCCAAAAGTAGTTCCCGTTTTTTAAGTATTGCGCCGCTTTGGTCCGGTTCGGCTTCTCGACAAATCGTGCAACGGGATGACCGGTCAGCCTCCCCTTTTGGGCCAGCGAGGTCCGTCGATTGGGCTGAATATAGCCATACCCCGTCTCCGGCCTGGTCGGCTTGATCCCGAACGTCACCAAGTGCCCCCTGTCGGCCAGTTGAATGCCCAGGGCCACCGCCGCCTGAAACGCCTTCTCGCCCGTCACCACATGATCCGCCGGCAGGACCAGCATCATGGCCTCTGGGTCGCGCCGAACGAGCTCCCCTGCGACCAGGGCGATGGCCGGAGCAGTATTGCGGCCTACGGGCTCGACCACATAGTTGTCTTTCAATTCGGACTTCCACTCTCCTAACTGCACGCGAATGGAATCCGCCTGTCCGGGATTCGTGGAGATGATGACCTGATCTGGCTTGGCACAGGAGAGCACCCGCCGCATGGTCTGCTGAATGAGCGTCTCATCACCAATGATCCGCAGCAGCTGCTTCGGATAGAGATGCCGACTCAACGGCCAGAACCGCGTTCCGCTGCCGCCCGCTAAAATAACCGGATAGAGATGTTCTTTCACAATCATGAAACGTGACTCACCTTCCGCACGAACAATGGCGCTTGGTTCATCGGGTCCGCTGAGCTGAGAGAATCAGATCCGCCACTTCCCGCACCGCGCCCTCTCCGCCCTTCTGTTTGCACACGTACCGGACGGTCTTGAGCGCGGGCGGCATCCCATCGGCAGGGGCAGCAGAAAATCCGACCGCGCCAAGAGCCTGGACATCGTTGACATCGTCACCGATATAGGCCACCTGCTCCATCGTGAGGCCATGACGCGCCACCAAATCGTGCAGGACCGACAACTTGTCATACACACCTTGATGAACCTCTGGAATCGCCAGTTTTTGAGCCCGACGCATCACGATCTTCGTCGATTCCTGGGTAATGATGGCAGTCAGGACGCCCGCCTTCTGCAGAAGCTTGATCCCCATCCCATCGCGGGTGTTGAACTTTTTCCATTCGTCGCCGGATTCGGAATAATACATGCCGGCATCCGTCAATACCCCGTCGACATCAGTCGCGAACAATCGAATACGACGAAGGATCCCTTGCAAAGACAAGCGAGGCGCGGGGGGAGTTTTTTTTCGGCGACCTGTGCTGGGCATGCGGACGCTTTCGGCTGAGGCCGATGTTAACAAGCCATTGCTTGAAACTCAAGAAAACTCGGCCATGTTGGGGGACTCAGCGCCTATCGCGGTAGATCGAATTGATCCCGGGCGTCGGCAGGACCATCAGTAGGCATGGCGATGGATAAAGCCGCTCCAGACAGTGAGCAGCATGATCTTGAAGTCGAACCAGATCGACCAATGTTCGATGTAATACAGATCGTGCTCGATCCGTTTTTCCAGCGAGGTATTGCCGCGCCACCCATTGATTTGCGCCCAGCCGGTGATCCCGGCCTTCATCTTATGCCGAAGCATGTACTGCGGCAGGGTCTCACGGAATCGCGCAATGAATTCCGGCCGTTCCGGTCTGGGACCGACGATGCTCATCTCCCCGCGCACGACATTCCAAAATTGCGGCAGCTCATCCAAGCTCGTTCGTCGCAAAAACGCCCCGATGGGAGTCCGGCGATCGTCATTGGGTTGCGTCCAGACCGGACCGGTTTCCGACTCCGCATCGACTTTCATGGAACGAAACTTCAACATTTCAAACGCCTGCCCGTCCAACCCCATGCGGAGCTGGCGGAAGAAGATCGGACCGGGGGAAGTCAGTTTCACCAAGACAGCCACGGCGCACAATACCGGAGCGAACAGCACCAGGGCGGCCGAGGCGCCGACTACATCCAAGACCCGCTTGATGACCAGATTCCAACCATGCAATGGCGACCCCTGGAGCGTGATGAGCGGAAGCCCCTCGAACATCTCAGCTTCTGCGCGCAGACTCATGAACTCACAGATCGCCGGCAAGGCCTTCACCTCAACCATGGTGGTGGCCAAGATGGCAAACATTTTCTCGGCCCACTGCTCGTCTTCCGGCGGAAGACAGACAAACACGATGTCGATGCCGGACTGCACCCGCTCTTGGAGATCGTCGTAGCTGCCCAACACAGGGATATCGTGAATACGGTCTCCGATTCCCCTCGGATCAGAGCTCATAAACCCCTGGACCCTGACACCGAGTTCAGGATGGCGAGTCAGCGCTTCAGACACTCGGCGTCCCAACCGGCTGGTTCCGATGACCAACGCATGGCGTTGATTGTAGCCATGCCGCCGAAGGAATCGGAGGACTTCTCTGAAGAGCACGCGCGAGAAACCCAGCGCGATCAGATTCAGCAACCAAAAATAGAGCAACACCAGCCGGGAGTATTCATACTGCCGCAGAAAAAACGTCACCGCGACCAGAATCAGCACGGACAGGGTATTGGCCTTCGCCACATCCAGGAACTCGGCCAAACGAGTCCCCATCCGCCGTGGCCGGTAGAGATCAAACGCCTGAAACGACAGGCCCCACACCGCCACGATCGGCACCAGCAACAGCAGATACATCCGCAACGGAGGAATGCCCTTGGTTGCCGGCTCCACAATTTCGGAGAAACGAAGATAGTAGGCTCCGACCCAGCACAGGCAGATCAGTCCGAGATCGACGAGAAAAAGCAGACTCTTGAGAAATTGGGCGTGGCGCTTGAGCATGCCCCCCCCTTAGTGGCTGGTACCGGCCAGGGCCGCCATCGCGAAGGCTTTCAATCGTTCTTTGAACAACACCCGATCAAAACCGGCTACCTGAGCCCGAATGGCTGGCGGATCGAACGCGGCCCTGTGGCGTTCGAACAACTTGATTGCCTGGGCGAGCGACTCCGCGGACTGCTCGAAAAAAAACACTCCAGTGGCACTCCTGCTCGGATCTTCCCCGCGAGCGGGATCCATCCGTGCGAGCCTCTTATCGGCGCCCGCTGTTTCTGCCAGCGGGAGAACCGTTTCCAAGACCCCGCCACGTCCGAAGGCAATCACGGGCTTGCCACAGGCCATGGCTTCTAATGGGACGATACCAAAATCTTCTTCTCCGGGAAAGAGCAGGGCCTGACAGCGCGCGTAATGCTCCCGGACCACCTCGTCCGGTTGCCAACCAAGAAACTCCACCGTAGGACCGGCGAGTTTCCGCAATCTCGGCTCTTCCTGCCCCTTGCCGATGATCTTCAATCGGCGTTTCATAACATTGCACGCCTGAATGGCCAGATCAACCCGCTTGTAGGGAGCGAAGGCCGTCACCATGAGATAGAAGTCTTCGGATTTCTCAGAAGCCTGAAACGCCTGCCAATCAACAGGTGGATGGAGTACGGAGGCAGGCCTACCGTAATATCGTCGCACCTTGTCGGCGATGTTATGGGAATTGGCCACGAACTGATCCACCCGCTCAGCGGAGGCCACATCCCACGCTTGCAGACGAGCCCGAAACAGACCCATTCCCAACCGTGCAATCCACCCGGAGCGTCCCCCTTGCGCATAGTTCTCGAACTGGTCCCACACGTACCGCATCGGCGAATGGATGTAGCACAGATGTTTCGCCCCGGCCGGCGGACGAATGCCCTTCGCCACGCAATGGCTCGAACTCAAGATAAGGTCGTAGGATTCAAGCTGGAACCGCTCGATGGCGAGGGGAAACAAGGGAAGATAATACCGGTACCAGCGTTCGGCCAGTGGCAGCGACTGAATAAAACTGGTCCTGATCCGGTGGCGTTCGATCGTCGGCGATACGCTCCCTTTGATGTGTAACAAGGCATAGAGATCGGCATCGGGAAACAGTTCACAGAAGGCTTCCAGACAACGCTCCCCGCCCCGCATCCCGGTCAGCCAGTCGTGGACAATGGCCACCTTCACAGTTTGCGTCCGGAACCGGCAGGAACCCGTGACATCCACTGGTTCACCGTTACCGAGGAGGGTTCTTCCTCCGTGGAATCGAGGTCTCTCTGCGCAGCACGGAAATACGAGACGAGCAGGACTATCGCGAGAGACTCCAGCCCGACCGCAACCATGACAGGTCCCCACACACCGAAATGCCAGACCAGCAGCGGGACCGCGATCAAGCCCGCCGTGGCCGAAAGAACATTCACACGGCACACGTCGCGCTCGCGCCCGACGGCAATCAACACCAGTACCAACGGCCGCTTCAACGAACTCAACCCGATGGCCACCACAGCCCAGCGCAGCAGTCCGAGACTGGTGAGCACCTCTTGCGACCAGCCGCCGCTCCGCTCCACATACCGGGTAACGGCCCACACACCGGCAATTCCGACAATCATGGCAAGGCCAGTGATCCAACTGGCGCGGACGATTTCCGGTTGCACGGCACCGACTCCTCGTGCGGACGCATCCTCCGCATACGACTTGAGGAGAAGCTTCGAGAGCGACGCCCAGATTAGCTCGACTGCAGCGGTTGTCCGCTGAACGAGCCCATACAACCCCACCGCGGTTTCGCCGAGCATGAGTCCCAGCAACACCAACGGCGCCCGCACATCCACGACCACCGCCAGTTGATTCAACCCCAGCCACCGGGACTGCCACCAGACTCTCCCGTATGCACCCTGCAGCGTCGGCCCGCTGATCAACATGCGTGCGGTTGCCCACACATAACCAAGTAAAATCAGAACACCGGCAAATATTCCGACCTGGAGTGCAGTGTGAATCGCCTCGGATTTCTCTTCTCCGCCGGCGAAGAACATCACGACAACCGGTGCCGCATACATGATCGCGCCGAGCAAGACTCTGAACAAGGCGATAAGGCGATGCCACTGATGGACGAATCCCGCCGCTTCGCAGGATTCAGCGAGCGTATGGAGATTGGCCGTGACGAGACCTGCCACCAGCATCAGCGGCAACGCCCTCGGCCAGAGTCCGGTCGTGAGCACGAAGACGAACGCGCCGATCTCGATGAGCGACAACCATAGTTTGACGGCAAATACCCGTACAAAGGTCTCTCGAGTTAGCCCCTTCGGACCGGATCCCATCCGCAGCCAATGCTGGTTGATGCCGAAGTCGATAGCCACCCCCAGCAACGATCCGATTGCGGAGCCGAAAAGAAAGGACCCGAGGAGGGGAAACGACACATAGCCCAGGCCCGCAATGAGCGCATACCGGCTCCCTTGCAGAAAGACGTCGGACGCGATTAACCACAGGGCGGCCTGTTTCATCCGGCCGAACCGCACCAGGCTCAGAATCCGGCGCGCCAGGTTGCTCATGTGGACACCGCATCCCCGAGCACCTCGCAGTATACTCGTTCCCAGTCGGTGAGCATTCGTGACAGCATAAATCGCTCGTGAAGGGTGGCCCGGCCACGATCGGCCAATGCCTCGCGTCTCCGCACGTCCCTCGCCAGGGTAACTTGGACCTGTGCCGTCGCCGCCGTATCGTTGGGCGGGAACAGCACGCCCCAGCCTTCCAGTACATCATGATTCCCTACCACATCGCTTGCGGCGATGGCTACCCCCTGCGCCATGACTTCGAGCAGGACCAGGGGCAGGCCCTCCCATCGTGAGGTCGACACATACAAATCAAATGCGCACGCTAGAAGGTGGGCATCCGGTCGTCCCCCCACAAATCGAATCTTATCAGCCAGCCCGGCTTGCGCCGCCTGCGTCCGATACCGTTCGAGATCGCCGGGCTCTCCGTCCCCGATCACCACCCAGACCGCTTGGGGGATAGCTGCCGCGACCATAGGCATCGATGCGAGGAGCAGATCCAACCCCTTCTGATGATGAAAGCGGCCGATCCAGCCGATGACGAACTGCCCAGGCAACACCCCCAACTCCTGTCGCATCGTCTCCCGATCCGGCTTGCGTCCGTGGTCCGTTGAGAGGTCATGGGTAAGGCTGGACAGCACCACGTGCGAACCTCGAACCGGCAGCTTCAGCCGTTTCGCTATCGCCTGCTCACCCTGCGACACGTACACGACCGTATCGAAGACCAGCCGGAACACATACTCGACACACCAGGCTACGAGAAACGGCACCCCGTGCGTGTACGCATAGTGCGGCCCATGGGGGGTATACAGGACAGGGACCCGAATGAGCAGTTTGACCCAGAGCGCGAAAAACGCCGCGCCCCGACCATGAACATGGATGGGAGCCGGTGCACGCAAAATCGCGGCCGACAGTTTCAAGACCGACAGCACGCGCGGGTGGCGCATGGGCATGACGGTGACCACCGCGCCCAACTCGCGCCAGAGATCCACGTGGGGTTTCTCATCGGAGCAGAAGATCCGGACCTGTCTCCCCTGCTGGAGCTGGTACCGCACCAGGGCCGTGACATAGACCGGTCCCCCCCCCACTCCCGCCGTGGCAGTGAGATGTACCATGTGTTGGGGCAACCAGGACCGCAACGCGGCGCCGCACAGCCCGAGCGCCAACCCGAAGAGCATGGTCCAATGCAGCAGAAGGTTGTCGGTCAGGAGTTCCTCCCCGGCGAAACTGACCAGAAGCAACGGAGGCCACAAGGCCAACAGCACCCACCCGAGACCCAGCAGGGCGATTGCATTCACACTCCGCGTGGGGATCGAGACACAGGTGACGGCGACCCACAGCAACCAGAGACAGGACAGAAGCAGAGGGACCAGCGGCCCGATCCCTCCCTTGATCGCCAGGTCGAGGTACAGGTTGTGCGCCGTTTGAAACTCTTTGTTGTACCCCTCATAGGGCAGACCGACAACCTCCTCAACGAACCTCCTGCGGTCGTACCCGATCCCGGTGAGCAGAGTCAGCGGGTGATCCGCGAGATAGCGCATGGATTTTCCCCATAACCACACGCGGGTCTGCACATTGCGGACCGCCGCCCGAACCTTCCCTTCCTGGGTGAAACTCGGAGTCTGGCGGCCCGCGACCGTGGCCTGGAGTTCCAGGGGACTCTGCAGAGTCTCTTGCATCCGGTCGAGGGTAGGCAGTTGCGGGGCGATCGTATACTGCAGCAGAACAATACCGAGCGGCACCGCCAGGACCAACGCGGCCATGCCGACACGTCGCTGCCGGGACAAGACCTCGCTGGGATTCACAACCAACAGTGCCAGAATCATGAGAAGGGTGCCGGCCAACAACAGCAGGCTCGATCGTGATCCGGTCATGAGGACGACGAGCACCAACAGCGGACAGAGCAGGATCGCTTGCGCCACGGCATAGACCGAAGGCACGACACCGTTCCATCCGCGGAAGATCCCCAGGCTGAGACTGAAGGCCAATACGAGGACCAAGTACATCCCGTAGGCCCCGTGACTCATCGTATCGGCCCGGACCGTGAGCCCCTCACTCGACAGCACTTCTCCCAACATGCCCATGGCGAAGTAGGTGGTCCGCTCATCCACATACGCATTGAAATATCGCCCGGACAGGGCCTGCATGAACCGAACGAGGGAGTAGCCGAGCGTTGTGAGGGCGACGAGAGGCACCACCCAACTCACGAGTGTGAGGACGCGAACACCGGTCCGGATCACCAATAACGTCGCTAACGGGAGGGGGGCCAGATACAGCACCCATTTGACCAGCAGCAGCCATCCGGCCGATTGAACAGAACCCAGGCGAAGGCCGTTCAGGACCAGCGATCCCGCCAATCCGGCGACGACCAGGACCAACAACCCGATCGGGATGTTCCAGGCCTGCCACTCGGCGACATAGCGACTGCTCCGGATCGATGCGAATGTCCGCCGGATCACCCACGCGACCCACACCCATGCCGCCGCCAACAGCGGCACGAATGGATGAATCACCAGACTGTCGGCCAGGCGAACCTTGAACACGACAGGAGACAGAAGCAGAAGGGCGAGCAACCCCAACCCGACTCGATCGATGCATGCCCTCTGTCTGATCGCAGTATTCATGGATGACTCAAGGAAGTCGGCTGAACGAGTCGACCGACTAGTGCTCGCCTAAGACCAGCTCATACACACGTTCGAGATCGCGAATGTGATTCGTCGTCGAACGCGGGTGCTTCCAATAGCGATGATAGGCCGCGGCCCCCAGGCGCTGCACGAGGCGGTCGTCCTGGAGCCGCGCCATGGCGGATTGCAAGGCCTGCTCGTCGCCACTTCGAAAGTGCAGGCCGGTGTCACCGTCCATAACAAGATCCCGGGCCGCACAGGAGTCAGCCACGATAGCGGGGATGCCTAACGCCGCGGCTTCGAGCACCACGAGCCCCTCCGTTTCATACCACAAGGAGGGAAACACGAGTGCCCGAGCACTCGCAAGCTCCTTCATCGCGTTGTCGTGCGGGACCCAGCCGGTGACGGTAGCCCGCGGAGCAACCCGACCGATGTCAGCCAGGCCTTCTCCCCCTCCGACAAATCGG
The DNA here is from genome assembly GCA_023248215.1 of Nitrospira sp. Classification (GTDB taxonomy): domain Bacteria; phylum Nitrospirota; class Nitrospiria; order Nitrospirales; family Nitrospiraceae; genus Nitrospira_A. The sequence continues at coordinate 71,965 of JAHFEW010000001.1, read as the reverse complement.
ACATTCCACCCGGTCCTCCCCGCCACGGATGCGAGAAGGTGCGGGCCTTTTTCCCGCGACATTCTCCCGACCATCACGTAGGCCGTACTCTCGTCGGGAGAAGCCGGAACGCCTTGGGGCACCGCGATCATGTTCTGCACCAGATGGATTTGCGTCCCAGGAGGAAGGTACGGTTCGAGGATCCGACGGCTGAACTCCGACACGACCATGACATGCCGAATTCCATCGGGCACCAACCCCCACTGCTTCTGAACGACCTGACGCGCGACGCGCCACAACTTGTGGGCGTAGCCTCGCCGGTCGCAGCCTTCGCGAATGCAGGAGAGGGAGAGCGGTCTCAGCGGACAGATTTTATCGTGGGGATGATTGTAAAAACCGCCGTTGGGACAGACGGAGACATAGTCGTGCAGAGTACAGACCACCTTCGCCCCCATCGACAGCGCCGTCCGGACGATGCTCGACGAGAGCACTTTGTCCCATCCGTGAACGTGTACTATCGTGTGGCGTAGATCCACGGCCTGAAGCACCTGCGCCATGGCTCGCGCCGCCTTGACGTTCCAGATCCCTTGGACCATGGCTCGTGTCCGATGCGGATCGTCTCCGATGGACTGCTGGTCGGTACAGACCACTGTGATCGGGCTTGACTGAATGCGAGGATCGACGGGACCGGCTCCGGCAAACAATGTCACGGCGTGCCCCTGTTCTGCCAGCCCGACCGCACTCGACAGGGCCACGGCCGCATTGCCACCGTTCACATGGGCAAAATCGCTGACCACCACGACATTCACAGGCGCTCCATCGATCGTCACCAGCCTCCACGCTCTTGCTCCATGGGGTGGCCCAGGTGAGAGAGGAGAGTCGCCACCCGCTGGCCCCAATCATGAGCCGCAGCGTACGACTGTAGCTCCGTCTTCGCGAAACGGTTCGAGAGCGCCCGCTCGATCGCGAGAACAAAGTCCTCGGTCCCACGGCACAAGTGCGCGGGGCTTTTGAGGTAGGTCAGTTCTTCCCACTCCACCGCCACAACCGGCAAGCCGCAGGCAAAATACTCGTAGAGCTTCAAGGGATGAATACTTCTCACCAGCTCCGCGTGATTTGCCACATCGAATGGAATCAATCCGACGTCGGCGTGGTGCAGGTATGCAGGCAGGTCGCGATACGCGCGCCGGCCGAGCAGGTGGAGATTGGGACGTGCGCGCAACCGTTGCTTGGCCAACTCATCCGGTCCGATCAAGACAAACGAGACATCCGGCAATCGGGCTACCACTTCATCCATCAAGCGGTAATCGAACCAGACATCCATCGCCCCGACGTAAATCGCGATCGGACGTGCGATAGCCGCATATTCAGGCGGAGCAGGATAGGGACCTGCGTTGAAATGCGCATAGTTCACGGCATTGGGAAGATAGGCCATGGACTTCGGCAGCAGGGCCTTCACATACTCTTCCAGACTCCTCGCAGCATAGACCACCAGATCCACCGACCCGGCCAGTTCCCTCTCCAGATTCAGAGCGACGGGCGTGGCCTTGGTGAACCCCGAGAGACAATCCGTGATCCGGTAGAGCGACTTCTGACAGACGATCTCCTTCAACCAACCGACATGGGCGACACTATCGCAATACACCAGATCCACCTCTCCAAACCCCCGAGCGCGAAGGGTCTCGATCAGACGCGGCCAGCTCAGTTGTGCCCACCGTTCACCGACCCATCGGGTCCTCAGAAGAGGTTTGTTATGGGGAGTGAGCAAGGCACCAGGAACATAGGCCCATACATGTCCATCACAATCCGTCGTCCCATTGTGCTGGTAGAGATCGTACCGCTCCCGGACATCCTTCGCTTGCCCGCCTAACAGGTGCCATGGCGAGATCGGATCCGATACGAACGCGACTTCCCACCCGGCGCGCACAAAGCCGCGGGCCAGGTGGTGACTCCCGACCTGAAAGGGAGAGTTCCAGTAGTTGCACGTGGCCATCAGCAACCGTTTTCGTTTCATTCATGCACCTGTGCGACTACCCATTCGGTCAATCAGCGAGGCTCTATTTCCGCGCCGTGATGACAATGAACCAACCCCACCGATCCGGGAACAGACGTCGCATCCAGCGTGGAAACCGGTTGCCGTCATAGGGAGTCAGGATCTGCCTGGTATCACAAGACGAAAACTTGGACCACAAGCGCTGTACTTCCGGCAAGGTATAGGCCTTGGTCCCAGGGCTTTCCATGTGATGCGCAACCAACTCCGTCCATGATCTCCAGGGCCTTCCCTTCAGCAAGGCATGTTTGATCCAGAGCTTGAACAGCACGAGGGAATGCCTGGCGTACAACATCCCGATGAATGTGCCGTTCGGCTTGAGCACCCGCCTGATTTCGCGGATGATCTGTTCTGGATGGGCCGAATGATGAATCACCCCCCAGGAGTAGACCACATCGAACGAGGCGTCCGGAAACGGCAACGTTTCGGCATCGATCCGCTGCAAAAGTGAACTCAACCCGTGCAATGCCAGATGCGCCCGCGTGGTGTCGATGGCGCGTTGCGTGAGATCCACCCCGTGACAGACCGCTCCGGCGCGAGCCCATTGCAGGTGGTCCGTCCCGGCGCCCACTCCGACCTCGAGCATCGTCTTGCCGCGATGCGCAGGAAACTGCGCAAACGTATGGATAAACGGCTCCATGGCATACCGATGCTGCTCGACCTGCGCGAACCATTCGCGGCTCAGCTCCGGCAATGCACCCACGACGGACTTGTAGGTCCCGCAGGCTTCCTGATCCCAATATTGCCGGACACCCTCATTCTGGGATGACTCGGAACGCCCTGTGGCAGTGCCCTGTTCCGTCACCGGGGATCCATGCGCTATTCGCATACCGTTGTCTCCACCCTTCTCTATCATGCCCCTTCCTACCACGATCTCCCGGTTGACGGGGTTATGCTCCCCTCCTCCGGCCAGGATTCCCCCCTCACGCCGGTCTGGAAGCCGCCGCGAGGGTATCCCAAAAAGCCGTTCGTACCTTGTCGGCATCGTGTCGCGCCAACGCCACGATCTGAGCTCGCCGCCCAAGCTGTTCCCGCAGAGACGAATCGTCCATCAACAACGTCAACGCCGTCGTCACCGCCTGTTCCCCCTGGGCAGATACTACGTAAGCCCATCCTTCGCGTGCGGCATACCGTGCCGTCGCCACATCCGCCGGAGCATACACCAAAATCGGAGTGGCGGATATCATATAGGCCGGTGCCTTGGTCGGAAGCGAGAGCCGAATATAGCGGGCACTTCGCACATCGAAGTTGTACGGCAACAGCAGCAGGTCCGACGAGGCAAGCAATCGCGGAACGAGTGCGGCATCCGGCGGCCCCTCGATGGAGAGGACATCCGCAGGCAGATTCAACCCTCGAAGGTAGTCGGCATCGGTTCGAGGAGAATGGATCCGCAAGTGAATCTTTCGTCCTCCTTTCCACAACTCCGCCACCGCCTTCGCAATATCCTTGAGGCTCTCCTTTTGGCCGTCCGGAACGATCGAGCCGACATACCGGACCATGAACGGGGTACCGGCCTGCCACTCCTTCCGTGCATGCGGCAACCACTGCGCTGAGTCCAATGCATTTTGAAACGCTCGAAATTCATACCCGTAGCGACGCTGATACTCGTCACACATCTCGTCGCAGATCGCCAAACGCACGCGCGCCTCTTTCAACGCGCTCTTCAGCTCCTGTCTGATCAGCGGTCCCATGATCGGACTCAAGAGGCCACTCGTGTGCAACACCGCCGGCCAGTCGTCCATCATGTGCACCACCATCGGCAGGCTGAACCGTGCAGCCAACGACCGAATCAAGGTGATTTGCTCCAGCGAGCCAAGAAACCCATAGAGCAAGGTCGGTCGAAATGTCTCAACCCACTCGATCAACGCGGGGGTCAACCGCGCACGTTTCGGCGCCCCATCTCCCAGGACGCGCTTCACGCGACTGAGCCAGCCGTGACCACCTGGGCCTGCCGCAGGACCCCCAGACGAAATTGCCTGCTGCTTCTTTCGCCCGTACCAGGTGCGTATCAGCGAAAACGGCCACACCCATCGAATCTCCTCCTCCGTCAGCCGATAGAAGGTGCGGCAGACGCTAGGGTCTTCCGGCAACACATCTTCGTGAAGATTCGCCAGGCGGTCGTGAGGCCACCCGCGAAAGAGATTCGTCAGCGTAATACCGCCGCCGCTGACCAGATTGAAGTTGTTGGACGTGACAACCAGAACCCTCGGCAATTCAGCACTCACGTCGCGCTCTTTTCTCGACGTTCGAGGAGAAACATCCAATCGGCCGCCCATGCGAACGGAAGCGCATCCGCCAACCGGTTGTTCGTGCGACACAACGCCTGCGAGAAGGGCGCCAGGCGAAACAACACATCCACGTAGGGACCGCAGAGCAGCGTCCGGGCGCGTCGCTCCAGAACACTGAATCCGCTTTGCGAAAACATCATTTCCAGTCTGCCGACCCGAAAGAACTGCACGTGCCTCGAGTCCATGTTCAAGAATCCGGCGGATGGGACCGTCCCCTCCCCTCCTGCTGAGGTAGGTGCCGTACGCCCACCGGTTTTCCTCCCCAGGCACACATGGGCGACCTGGCGAAAGAATCCATGCAACCCCACCCGATCAAGCGCCTTCTGCAGACTCGTCAACCATTCGAACGACCCATACCCGTTCGGGGTTGTGATGATGAGACCGCCTCCTGCACGCAGCAATCGACTGACTGTTTCCAGAAAATGCAGCGGCTCGTGAAGGTGCTCAAGCACCTCGGAACAGACGACGAGATCGAACTGCTGCCCCTGTTTCAGCAACTCGTCAATCTCCGCCGTTTGAAACGAGAGGTTCGGCAACCGATATCTGCGCGAGGCCTCGGTGATGGAGGCTTCGTGAAAGTCTACTCCCAACACGCGATGGCCTCGGCAGGCCAAGGGATAGGTCACATGATCGCCGGTGCCACAGCCATAGTCGAGAATGGAGAGCGACGTTTTTCCCAAGCGCTGCGCGACCGCCGCCGTCCAGGCTTCAATGGTCTGCAGCCGCTTCACGATCCCATAGGATGTCTCCGAAAAACTCATGCCCGGCGTCCTCGCCGCCACGCCTTTTCGTCCCATGAAACTCTAGCGGGCATGGATCACAGTCCGATACAACTCCTCGAACCGCTTCGCTTGCAGGCCCATGTCATACTCGGCCTCCGCAATTTCGCGGCAACGGCCGCTCAGTCGGCGGCGAAGTTCAGGATCATCCAGAAGACGGGCCATTCCTTGCGCGAGATCAGCCGCATCCTTGCAACGCGCGAGATAGCCCGTCTCCATCGGACGCACGGCTTCTCCCACTCCGCCGACATCGAACGCCACCACCGGTGTTCCGCAAGCCAGGCTTTCCAACACGCCGTTCGGTAGGTTATCGGCCAGAGCGGGATGGACAAAGACATCCGCCGCCGAATAGAGCGTCGCCAACAATTGGTCGTCTTTCACCATATCGACTGCGGTCACGGGGACACCGACGGCAGTCTCCCACTCGCGCGCGCGGTTGCCGGCCACCAAGAGGCGAAAGGGTTTGCGCGTCTTTCCCTTGAGCATATTCACGGCCTCGGTCACGAACGTTCCGCCCTTTCGGTAGGCGTGGGTTTCCACCGAACTGAACAAGACCACCTGCTCATCCTGCGGCAGTCCCAAGACTTCCCGCGCAGCCGCCCGGCTGATCGGTCGAAACACACTCAAGTCCAGGCCGTTCGGAATCATCTCCACCGGCCAATGCCCTACAAGCGGGCTCTGTTTGGCAAGGCCGGCGATCCATCGCGACGGGGCCACCAGGGTGACGTTCGCACGGGCATAAATGCGTTGCTTCAATCGCCACAGCAGCGCCGTCCGGTCCGTCTTCAAGGCCGGATCATCAGCCAGCAGCGGGCAGGCACCACAGCCGGTTGTCCACCGGTCGCAGTCATAGGAGTAACAGCAATGGCCCGTCAGGGGCCACATGTCCGACAGCCGCCATACGAATGGTTTGCGCCGGCTGGCGACTCCCAGCACGGAGTGACTGAAATATCCTCCGTGCGTGTTATACAACTGAACCACGTCAGCCGCGCGAAACCAGGGGTGCCCGAGCAGCTTCCAAGACGACGGCAAGAAGAGATACTGGAGACTCAACGCATCGGTCGTTCGGCGCGCCAGCCAATCCGCCGCTCGCCAAGGCAGGGTTCCCCAAATTGGTCCGGCGTCGGGCGCTCCAAGCACCTTCCCTGAGACCAGCATGCGGGAGATGTGGCCCCGCTGAATCAGGCTGGAGTGAATACGATAGGCTGCCCGGCCGGACCCGCCCAGGTTGTATTCGGTACTGAGATGAAGAATGTTCATGTCGGTCCGTTAGACCGTCAGAGGCCGCGCCTTCCCGTTTCCCAACACTCCGTTGCCGCCCACTCGAACTCGAACATCGGCCAATCCGGCACTCATGAACCACTCGACGACCGTCTCGGGAGTCTGCGGGTAATCATACGTGGGGGCCAAGGCGTCAAAGGTGTCGAGGATTCCCCACTCGACCCGTTGCTGTTGAGACAACGGCAGGTAGCTGTAATTCCAGCACGGAATCACCATGCTCAGCAACCGGCCCACGACCGGAAGACGCTTGATGAAGGTATCAACCGGAAGCCATTTAGGGATGTACCACTGTAGAAATCGAAACAGAAGGCGACGAGGCATTCGTGTCGTAAGGGGCCGATACAGATACTTACTCTTATATGGCTCCAACGCCCACCCCTTCAGGTAGACATCAATTGCGAGGTCACCGCCCGGTTTCAAAAATGGCACAAGACTCATGAAGGAGTCACGCGGATCAGGCGTATGCTGTAAGACCCCGTAACAGAACACCTTGTCGAACGAATGGTGCCGAAAGGGAATCCGACAGAGATCGGCCTGTACGACGCACAAGTTCTCACGAGGCCCATTGTTGGCCATACAGGCGTCGACGGCGGAGCTGAGGTCGACTGAGTATACGTGCGCACCGGCATCCAGCATGATCTGAGTAAACCGTCCGGCACCGCACCCTGCCTCCAGAATCTTGGCGCCTTTGAGTTCGGCGGGCGACCATCCCGTCCCGCTGTAAAATCGCTCCCTTGACAAGGTCGTTCCATTGAACTTATCGATCTGCGTTCGGCGGAAACGATTCCACTGCTCGCCGAAGCTTGCGGAATAGCCGCTGTTCGGAACAAACCGAGGCACAAACCTGCGGATCGGCACAGGCGGACAGTCAGCCGAGCAGACTAACTCTCCGGTTTTTATCTCTCCCTGATCTTGGACCGCGCCCTCCATCAAATCCAGTTTGTGTGGCCCCCCGACGCATACTAATTCAGAGATGTGCTCCCGACGCATGGACTCTTAACGCTCCCTTCTCCATCATACAAACAGATCCACATCGAACAACTCAATGTCCAAGATTGGTCTATCAGTATTGCTAACACAAGTCCTGCCAGGAAAACCTCGGGCAATCCGTGAGGGCCTGTTCGATATACAGACTGTGCCAAATCTGAAACATGAGGGCGGTCCAGACTTGGGGATGAGAGTCCGCCTGTCCTTCGAGATGGGGGTGGACAAACCGCGCATAAAACTCGGGTCGGAAAAGTCCCTGATCAGCCAGCCGTTTCGGCGCCAATAACCGTTCGGCCAAGGGACGCAGGGGACCACGCAGCCATTGTGCCGTCGGGATCACAAACCCGCGTTTGGGCGCCTGGAGCAGTTCATCCGGAAGTAAATCTCGAACCGCCTGTCGCAGCAAGTACTTAGGATCACCCGGCTTGGTGCGAATCTGCGACGGAATGCGCATCACCAGCTCGACGAAGGCATGATCCAGAAACGGCACCCGCGCTTCCAGCGAATGCGCCATGGAAAAACGATCGGTCATAAAGAGAAACTCTTCCGGCAACTGGGTTCGCATCGCCAGTTGCATCAGCGCATCCCGCGGCTGCGCGCTGTTCGATTGACGGTAATAGTCCCGCAACAACTCAGTCGTGTCCTGAACCGGTACCCCGTCGGCTTGGTCCGCCAATACGTCGCTCCGCTTCATGGCGTCGGAGAAATAATAGAACGCATGCACATAGTCCCACGTGAACGGATCGCGCCCGACCATGGGCCAGTTGCGCCACCGCTCTCTCGACCGCAACCCGCCGACTCCATGCGGAAGCCGATCGACCAGCGAAGAGACGAGCGGCCAGCAGGTCTCCATCCAAGCCGGAACAGGGGGCGCTTCGGTTCCTGCCTGTCGGCCGGCAATCTGTCGCTCCAATCCAATATAACGTCCGTAGTCTCCGAATAATTCGTCGCCACCGGTTCCCGTCATGCCGACTTTGACATCCCGATGCATGAACTGAAAGACATACCAGGAGGGCAGCCCTCCGCCGTACGGCTCATCCAAGTACCAGACCATTTTGAGCAAGTCACGGAGCAGATCGTGGGGCTGCAGAACCAGCTCATGATGGTCGGTCCCCCAGCGTTCAGCCACTTTTCTCGCCAGCGGCAGTTCGTCGAGAGACTCGGTCCCTTCACCGACAAACCCCAGCGAGTAGGTTTTGAGTTGCGGATGGCCCGCCTCTGCGAGCAGCCCGACGATGCTGGAGGAATCCAACCCGCCGGACAACGAACAACCGATCGGCACATCGCTGAGACTCCAGCGCTGCACAGCGGCCCGCAGCTCCGAACGCACGATCTCGCTCCATTCCGTAACCGAACGACCTTCCAGCGGGGCAAAGGAGGGCCGCCAATAACAATGGGTCTTGAGCCGGCCTGTTCCCAACTCGTAACGAAACCAGTGCCCCGGCGCAAGGCGGGAGACCCCCTTCACCATGGAGGACGTCCCAGGAACGAACCGCAGCGTCAGATAGTGATAGAGGCTGGCAGGATCGAGATCGCGCGCAATCCCGGACAGCGTCAGCAGACTCTTCAACTCCGACGCAAACGCAAAGCCCGCCGGCGTCCCGGCATAGTACAACGGCTTGATGCCGAGCCGGTCACGCGCCCCGAACAACAGGTTGCGCTTCTTGTCGTACAACACGAAGGCGAACATGCCGTTCAGATCCGCCAACATATCCTCCTGCTTCTCGTCGTACAGCTGAAGCAGCGTTTCCGTATCGGAATTCGCCGTCACGAACCGGTGGTCGTGCAGTTCCAGTTGGCGCCGCAAATCCGGTGAATTGAAAATCTCGCCGTTATAGACGATCCAGACGGATTGATCCCGGTTCGCCATCGGCTGGTGCCCATGTTCGAGATCGAGGATGCTGAGTCGCCGCATGCCCAGGCACAGGTCGGACGAGGGATCGTCATAGTACCCTCCCTCATCCGGCCCGCGATGAATGAGCGCGTCCGTCATAACCCGCACCCGTTCCGCGGCACCTGATCCCACCATCCCGGCTATGCCACACATGACGACGACCTCACCGAATGAGTGCGGAGGCAATATCGTTGAATGGACTTACGTATGCGACGCGAGAAAATCTTCTTCTCCACTTCGGATCCAATCCGCCAGGGCGCAGAGATCCGTCGCGGCCCGCACATCCTGCCCCTTCGGCAGGCACACCCTGGATCGCAAGGTCGCCTTGGCATCACGCTGGTACTCCAAGGTAACCGTATGCAGACTAAAGGGTCGTAAGACGAACACTCCATGAGCAAACCGTTCGGCAAGACCCCGCTGATCGGCCGAAAGAGAAGGAATCTCCTGAATGTGCGCGAGACGATTCAGATACTGAGCCTTCGAGTCGGAGTCGATGGTGAACCCAAGCCGGTCGTACCGCCCCGTGCCAGCCGTCAGCACGGAAATCCCCAAACTGGCCGCCTCGATCCCAACGGTGCCTCGCACCGTCACACAGTAGTCCATCACGGAGTAGAGGGAGAGGGTACTCATGCGGCTGTCCGGTTGAATGATCCGCACATGAGACGGCAGGGTCCCGCCGAGCGACCGGATCGCCGTCAGTTCCGACGGCTCGGACCCGACTCCATCCCGGACGTTTTTGACGATATTGGCAGGATGGATTTTGACGACCCAATTGATGTGGGGATTCGCACAGGCGACCTTCATGGTCTCGACGAACCATTCCTCGTAGCTCCCAAAGAGATCCGTCCCATAAAAGAACGTCCCGTCCCAGAAAATATGCGAAAAGATGACGGCGGTCTTTTTCCGATCGTCGAGGTCCAATGTTCGCCGGACCTCCGCTGCCTCCTGCAGGGTCGTATGAAACTGGGTGCCGACTTCGCTGTACCATTCGCCGCTCAGATAACTGCCGACCACTTCACGGCGGAGACGCTCCCGGTCTGACTCGGTCCAGGGTCCGGTCTTCAGGTCGTTCCAGGTTTTCGTCGAAAGGGACGCCGGGTGTACGTCGCGGTTCGCCGGGCTGTAACGCTTGAGCATAAGCTGGTTGTTCTTGTGGGCGGCATTCCAGGTAATGGTCTTAATGCCGGCCGCCAGGCACGCGTCGAAGAGTTCCCCTCGCGGGCTGTACCCCAGATCGACCGACAGCACCAGCTGCGGACGCAAAGTCTTCACAATTTCTTGTGCCGCCTTTGCATAGGACATGGCGCGGTGCAGAAACGGCAGCAGCGCATCGCGGATCGCCTGGTTCTTCACATCGAGGCGTCCGACCCTCAAGTGACGCAAAGCGGTGGAGGCCGCATATTTCCCGACGCGTGCACCGCAGTAGTCCAATTTGATGAGGTCTTCGAAGGAGCTGAGGGTCGCGAGGGCCCGAACCGCCTCTGAAACAGGAACCGGACAGACAAATTCATGCCAGTACAGCAGCTCCTGGACGCCAACCTCACGGTAATAGGCGCCCATCCAGCGATCATAGTCCGTCAATACCAGCGGACGATAGCCGGCCAGTTGGAATGCCTTGACCAACGCGATCTCGACAAGTTGGCCCAGCGATCCTGAGCTAACTACCAGGACCCGCTTGCCTTCTCCCGGCTCCGCAGACAAGGGATGCCGGAACGCCTGGCCGTACTCACTGGCAAATTGTCGGAACTCCTGATCGAGCAGCCACTCCTGCTCACGAAAGTCACGATCGACTGCCCGTCGGAGTTGATAGTGAACGGTACGGACGGCGGGAAGCAAACGGGCGTGTGATAAGAAGCGTTTGAGGGTCGTTTTCCAATTACCGTGGGTCATGAAGTCATGCAGCAGCTTGGAGCCCCCCTGCTAGGTCATCTCATCCACGAGGTACGGCAACTCGGTACTTTCCCATTTGTCAAAAATGCTGTTCATCTCGATGATACGCCGGATGCCGTCTTCGAGCGACACGCGCGATTCGAAGTCCAGCAACTGTTTCGCCTTTTCACCGGAACAGTAGCGACGGTGGATCTCGCGGCTCGCATGACGATCCGTGCCTTGAAAATCACCGGCATATTTGATTTCGACCGACGGATTTCCGCTCACCCTGACGACGAGATCTGCCAGTTCCTTGAGTGAAATCGGCCGGTCACTGTTGCCGAGATTGATCACCTGGCTGCCAGCCTCCGGTCTGAGGAGCGCCTCCACCACTCCTCGTGCCGTGTCTTCCGTATAACAGTAGGAACGAATTTGATCGCCGCTGCCGTTGATCACGATCGGTTTACCCGTCATGGCATTCTGAATGAACTTGGGCAGCACGAATTGCGCCGCCTGATAGGGTCCGTAGGCGTTGAAGAAGCGCAGGATGACATGCTCGAGTTCGGGATAGCGCTGCGCATAACCGATGCAAAGTTCCTCACCCGCCAGTTTACTGACTGCATAGACCGTCTTCCCCTGAGTGATGGTGTCCTCAGTGATGGGATTCTCGGTCGGTTCACCGTAGACTTCCGACGAGGAGGCAAACACCAGCCGCTTGATACGGTGCTGGACGGCACAATCGAGGACCCGCTTCGTCCCGTCCACATTGATCTCGAGACAGCGCAAGCGGTTCACCTCCGTGCGCCGTACGCCGAGCAATGCGGCCAAGTGAATGACCGCTCCACAGCCGTCCATCGCCTCGCGGATCGAGGAGACATCCAGAATCGACCCGTAGAATACCTTCGCCGTCTGAGGTAGCGCATGTCTCACCCGGGCGATCTGCTCGCCGAGGTCCAGCAGATGCACTTCGATCCCACGCCGATCCAGCTCACGACAGACCTGAATCCCGATACAACCTGCACCACCGGTTACCAACACAGGAGCGTTCATAAAAGATCTGTCCCTCTAACAGGCTGTTGAAAAACCATTTCGCCACCTCCAAAAATACAAATGGTGCGGAGTCGGAGACGACATTGAGAGAGCCCGCAGGATGGTCAAAAAGGCCGTCCAGCGCGGCCGCCGCGAGGTCCACGGCGCGAAGCATAATGAGCGCCACGTGTGTGGACGCCGGCGAGACGGTGAGCCGGCAGTGTCTTGGAGGCGAAGCCACATCATCTTACCCACCCGCCCCGAGCCTGCCCAGACAGGCTCTTTTCCCGTGGGCCGTACGGTGAGACTCTGAGCGATGCGAGAACAACGCTGGCGGACTTTTTCAACATCCTGCTAATAGGTCATCTGTTTGTTGAGAAGCTTGCCGAGATCGACCTCTTCCAGGACTCGACAGATCCGTTCCGAACTGTTGCCATCACCATAGGGATTCTCACAGGTCTGCAGCATCGTCCTGAACCGGCTGCCATGGAGCGCCTGCTCGATCGCCTGCCCGATCAGTCGCCGGTCGAATTCCGGAACCGTGATCACATTGCAGGCCCGCATGCGTCCCGTCTGGCGACTGCCGATATCCAACGCCGGCAGTTTGAAAGACGGCGCTTCGAGAATGCCGACGCTGGAGTTCCCGATGAGGACCGAGACGGCGGTCAACAAACTCAGAAATACCTCCCGGTCGAGATTCCGGAACGTCTTGATGGCCGGGACACTTTCATATTGTCGAATGACGCTGATGATTTCCTGCCCGGCCGCATCCACATTGGGATAAATTACCAGCGCTGGATGCCCGCTGTCCTTCACGGCAGCCAGCGTCTCTTCCATTTGTGCTCTGGCCAGATGCACTTCCGCCAGCACCGGATGCAGGATCACCAGCAGGACCGGCTTGTCGAAATCCACCCCGAACATCTTGGACAACTCCGCACGCGCCATTTTTTTGCCGTGCACGACATCATCGAGTTGTGGAGCACCGACGTTGAAGATCCGCCAGGACTCCTCGCCCATTTTTCGCACCCGCTCGGCGGAATCTTCACAGGCCGGCAAATGGATGTGCGCGAGCTTCGTGATGGCATGGCGGGCGGAGCCGTCGATGTGGCCGGAGAGGTCTCCGGACTGAATGTGGGCGATGGGGATGTTCATATAGGCGGCCGTCACGGTCGCTGCCAGTATCTCCGCCCGGTCTCCTGCCACCAGGAGCAGATCCGGCTTCAACATGTCGAAGACCTGCGCGAGCCCCTGCATTTCGACACCGAGCGATTTCGACCAGGCCGTCGGCGTATCCCCTCCCACGTACATCTCCACACGCGCCGCCGGTTTGAACCCGTCCCTCAGGATCTCATCGATCGACGAACCGTATTCCTTCAACAGGTGCATGCCGGTCACGATGAGCTGAAGTTCCAGCCGCTCGGACCGCTCGATGAGTTGCATCACCCGCTTGATATAGCCGTAGGTGGCCCGGGCTTCGGTTACGACGGCGATCTTGCGCGGCTTCATGCGTTCAACTGCTCCCAGCGAATCTGGCTGTCTTTAGGAATATCTACCTGCGCCACTTTGCCGATGACCTTTCCAAGGTCCTTTGCCGCGACGACACCGGGGCCTGGGCTCGGTCGTTTCACCCAGACCATCTCCTTGGTGATCACGCTGCCGCGCGGAATCGCCACCTCGGAGACGACGCTCTCACGCGCCCAGGCCACGATCTCTCGCTCTTCCGGAAAAATCTCACGATCGGCCCCTCGCGCTCGAAACACGGCATCCACCCCCGTGACCAACTCACTCAACTCATCCGGTTCGATCGACACCGGATGATCCGGTCCCTGCTGTTGTCGGTCCAACGTAAAGTGCTTCTCCACGACGCAGGCACCGAGCGCCACGGCCCCGATCGCCGTATAGATCCCGCGTGAATGGTCGGACAGACCGACGGGAACGGAAAAGAGATCTCGATATTTTCCGATCATGCCCAGATTGACCCGGTCATAAGGAGTCGGATAGGCGGACACGCAATGGGTCAAGGCGAACGGGGTGTTCAACTTTCGCAACAGCGCGACCGTTTCTCCAACCTCCTCGATCGTGCACATGCCGGTCGAGACGATCATGGGTTTCCCCTTCCGTCCGATATGTTCGATCAGCGGCAGATTGGTCAATTCACCGGACCCGGTCTTGTAGGCCACCACCCCGAGTTCTTCGAGGATATCGGCTCCCACCCGGCTGAACGGCGTGCAGAGATACAGAATGCCCAACGACTCACAGAGCCGCTTCAGTTCACGATGTTGATCGACGGAGAGATTCGTCTTATCCAGCGTGACATAGAGCGGCTCGGCGAAATTGGCGGATTGCGGCGTGTCGCGGAGCATCTCATTGTCCAACACATGAATCTGAAACTTGATGATGTGGGCTCCCATGGCATGGGCGATATAAACCATGCGCTTGGCCGTCTCAAAATCGCCCTGATGGTTCACCGCCGCCTCGGCAATTACCAGCGGGGAATGGTCGGGTCCGATGCGATAGGGGCCGATCTGAATCGGTGTGATCTCAGCCATGCTGGTCCTCCACAAGGCGCTGCGCGAGCACTGCTTCCGCCACGATGAAGTCTAAGGGTTCATTGATATCGATGGCCTCGCGCGGGTCCTCCACGACCAGACCATAACGTGTCCGGCCCAGCACGGAGCGATCACGCTCCAATGCGCTCGTCCTCGTCACGTAGACCGTGCTGCTTTCCTCATACAACGGTCGGCGCTCCTGCCGGCGGCGCGGCTGATCGGGGAACAGATATTCGAACCTGCCCTCCTCCAACCGTCCGTAACACTTGCGGGTTTCCGTCACCGTCAGCACGCAATCGACGTCCTGATGTTGTATCGCCGCTTCGATGCACCGATCGATCAAGGCCGTCGTCCTGAACGGAGAGGTCGGCTCCAGCGTCACCACATATTCGGGCCGGTAGCCTTCCTTACCCAAGACTTCCAAGACCTGTAACAGCGCCCATTCCGTCGGTGCCTGATCGGTGGCCAATTCTGCCGGCCGATCGATGACCTCCGCTCCATAGTCACGCGCCACTTTGGCGATGTCCGGATGGTCCGTGGAGACCACGTAGCGATCGAGATACTTCGAGTGCTTCGCCGTCTCGATCGTAAAGGCCAACAAGGGGGTGCCGTTCAGAAGACAGATGTTTTTCAGGGGGATCGATTTCGACCCGCCTCGCGCCGGGATGACGGCCAACGCATGCATCACGGTTGCTCAGGTCCTCCACTGAGAGGTTGTTGCGTCACTTCCGCATGCACGATGTTCAATCCCTGAATATGCCCCACCAGGTCCGTGCCGAACAGCGCCGGCTTCCTGCATGGTGTCGCATGGTACAAGGCGAAGTCGTAATTCTTCAACGCATTTCCCTCCAGGTAGCGGGAGGACTCCAGGTTCACGGACAGCAACGTCCCGCCCGGTTTGAGCTTCCGTGACATGAAGCGAAGGTAATGATTCACGGTCTCGATCGTCATTTCCTGAAAAGACGACATGTTGAAACAGAAATCCATGCTGCAGTCCGACACGAGTTCAACCTGCGTCGGCAGGAGAAACACGACATCGGCTCGATGGCCGGCCCGGTCCTGACCAACCTCGTGCGGCAGCAGGATCCGTATATCGGGAAAGACACTTTTCAAGAAACAATACCCGAAGATGATCGTCTCCGGAAGGTCGACGACGGTCGTGTGCATGGCGGGGTTGAGACTGCGATAGAACGCCACGTTGACACAGGCGCCTGCGCCGACTTCCAGCATGTTCTCCGGAAGCGGTTGTTTTTCTCGAAGCACATAGGCTTCCAGACAGCGAAAGTAAGGATTGGGATGCCAGGCATACCACCCTTCATGCTCCGGACAAACCGCGACCTGCGGGTAGAACCGCCTGAACCATTTCTGTAACTGCACCGGATCCCGTCCCTGCCGGATGCGGTCGTTCCCTCTCCCGCCGAACAACGCCCCGAGACATCGCCGCCAGCGCGAGGCTCCCTCCTCACCGGTCTCCCCTAAGCCGACCTCGACCGAAGACGGGAAAGCATGGCCACCTTGCAGAAGAATCCTCTCCAAGGAAAATCCTGCGAACGTCTGGCCGGCCCATTGTTTCCATAGGGTAGAGGGCCGATACAGCGGATGCTCGGCGATCTGTTCTCCGATATGCTCGTCCCACAGATATCGCACGTAGTCGAGCAACGTACGCGCCTCATCGGCGGAGGGCGAGAACACCGTCTGAAACATCGTCTTGTCGCGACCGGAAAACTTCATCTGATCTCAGTACACCTCAGACTGTCGGCTGTTATGAGAGTGGCGAGAGCAGGACCCGGCAAAGATAGAGCCGACGTTGTATCAACGCGCGAACCAAACGAGCCCGTGACGACGCATTCATATATTCCCATTGATCCGGGGCGAGCCACTGGAGCAACAACGGCAACCGGGCAGGCACCAGCGCCTCGTCCTGTGCCGAAAAGTACCCGATCCGACAACCGAGCTGATAGGTCCGGAAAAGGATCAGCTTTCTCTCGCGCTCGGTGAGAATATCATCATAGCCATATTCCTTCGCCATGTCGGACACGACCTGAGCCGGGGTATCGACCCCCTTCAGGCTCGAGTTGATCGGGAGCGACTTGGTATGCCTGCCGCCCAGGACCGTCTGAATCGTCGGCTCTTCCGGCGGAGCCACGCCCAACCAGGAACAGATATCCGTCACCGTGCGCGACGGCGAGTCGCAGAGGTCTTCATACCGAACGAGATAGTGCCGGGCCGGATCCGTCGCGAGGCCCTGCAGCGTGAACTCCGCATGCGGAATCCAGCGGGACTCCAGTTGCAGTCTGAGAATGTCGCCCCCCTGGAACCAGAACGGCTTTTGCTTCAAGACCATGTCCGTTCGTTTGAGCGAGCTGTAATTGGAATAGGGATGCCGCATGATGTGAATGAACTTCATGCCGGGGAACAGCTGCGTATAACGAGACAGGTCCGAGACCTCAATCGATTTGAACATCAGCAAGGGCATCGCCGGGAGTCGTCGTTCGTCGTAACAGGACCGGATCACGTCCAGATAGGACTCGAGATCTCGGACGACGTCTCCGGTGACGCGCGCCATCATCGCTTGCAATGGATCGCCTGTCACCGCGATGGGCTGAACGAGCTTATCCAGGTAGATATCCTTCAACTCCTGCAACTGTTCGGATGCCCAATCGCGGAACAGCTGTCGCTGCCGGTCCTCGAAGATATGCCCCACATGCCCTGGGAGCTTCGACGCGCAGGAAGAGACCACACGCTTGGCGGTTCCTTTCAGGGAGCGCGGCGCAAACGCACGCAAATAGTTCAGCTCAATGGGATAAATCCACAGGCCGGGACTGCCGTCCAACAGCCGCATCAGAAGTGATGACCCGTTGCGACCCGCTCCAAAGATACCAACCAGCACGGAATTCCTCCTACCGGACCCGCTCGATGTGGGCCAAACGATTCACCGACTTCACCAAACGAAACGATTGTTGCGCCAGGATTTCCTGGAGCAGCTTCCCCACTGATTCCGAATGGGTGTGGAACATGGCTTCATCGCAGGCATCGTCGAACAGGACGGCCCCGCCGACTCTCACACGCCGGCCGAACCGTTCGAAATCATTCCGCACCCCCTCATAGCTGTGGTCGCCGTCGATGAAGACGAGGTCTGCCTCGCCGGTCTCGACCTCGATGGTTCGTGAATCGCCGACCAGCAGAGTGACAGGCAAACCGAACCGGGCGCAGATGTCGCGGATCTCGTCGTCGAAGGTGCGGGTGACGCCCCGCTGGTGGAGGCGTGCTTCCTTCTCGCCGAGATCGATCGACCAGAACTCTCCCTGTCCGTTCATAGCCGCGGCAATGGTGAGGGTGGAACCTCCCTTGTATCGGCCGATTTCAATGACCTTGCGTGGCTTTATCCGGCGCACCAGCCCGAACAAATAGGCGGTCTGCCGCACGGTCATGGCAATGACCCCGTGATCGAGGGACGTGCTGGCGAACAACCCGGCGAGATCTTCGAATTGCAGCGGCCCGGACGGGGACAAGTCGAACGGCATCGTATCCAGGGACGGACTTCGGTTCAGTTTCGGTCCGAGGGCCTCCAGCAAAAGTTGCGGATTTCGCTCGGCCAGTTGTTTGGCAAATGCGGTACAGACGAAGTCCGGCAACAAGGTGGCAAGGCCTTCTCCGATTCGACTGGCAATGGCGTTCTTCAAGGTCCCCTCTTAATCTGACTCCCACAGTGAGTCGTTGCGTGGTCTCAGTTATCGATAGCACATGGGTGACGAACGACTGCTCAAGCCGGCAGCCCGCAGGCCGTTCGGCTACGGTCCACCATTTCCTGAACCAGTTGAAACATTTTTGGAACAACCACGTCCGATCGATAATAGCTGTCGAAGGTCTGTTCGCCACCCCAACCGATCTGCCGGCGGAGGGCCACGTCGTCCACCACAGCACAAATCCTCTCCACCAGCTCGTCCGGGGTACGGCCTAATAACGCATTAACGCCGTGCTCGATCTCAGGCATCGCCAAGCGACTGTTCTCGTGCATGATGACGCAGGTCCCGAGGGCCCAGGCGAGAAGAATCCTCGTGTTCCCGACGAGAAAATCCGCATTCACGTTCGTCAACACCAGAAACACCGCCGCTGATCGAAATTCCTCGTGGATGTCGTCCACCCACCCGCGAATCTTGATGCGCGCATCCGTGAGGGAGGCGGCGGCTGAGGCGGCCGGCGTGCCTTTCCCCAGCAGATGGATTTCAAACGGGCGATCGTTGAATCGCGCCGCCAGACGCGGCAGAATCTCTCGCCCCAGGTACGTCAGGGCAAACGTGTTGCCGGTCGCCCCGAGATTGCCCACGCTGCCGATGATTTTAATCGGGCGCGTCGGTGACTCGGCCGTCGATACGGTTTTCGACATACTTTTCACGGGCGGCCACATGTTCTGAAGGTAGATCGAATGCGGATGTCCGTGGGCCCGATAAAACTCCGCGTCCAGCACGGAATTGTTGGCCGTGACCTCGCAGGCATTCATCATTCGGATATTCAAGCGCTTCCGCCTGTCGTTTCGTAGTTGCTCAAACCACAGCCGGAGGCGATCAGCGAACGACGCCGTCGGAATGCCGAACAACTCCGGATGGCGGAGTCGCGCCCGCGGCGGCAGGTGATCCGGATTCCCGTAATACACGAACTTCGGAATCCCCTGTATGTGATAGCTTGCAGCCAAGGCCTCCCAACTCCAGATACTCAGAATGGCGTCCACCGCTGCCTCGCGCACCCGACGCTCAACCATCGCCCCGAGACCGGAGGCGGGAAACATGCGGCGCACCGTGAAGGCAGTCACCACACGTCCGAGACGCACGGCCATTCCCCTGTTCTGGGATCTATCCACCACGTCCTCGACGTACAGCATCGGATAGACGACGACATTGGGAAGAGTCATCCGTCGAAGGGCCTGTTCGGCCTGCTCGGCTGCCGGGCTCCCGCGTGAATCGCGGAAGATAACCTGAAGACAGACCGAATGGCCAAGCCGCTGCGCCTTCTCAATCACTTCATGCCCGACCACCTCGATCGCTTCACCGGCGGGATCCGGCGCATTGGACAACAGGACGAAGATCTTCATGAAACGCGCTGGGGGTGACTCCCTAACGTACCGTCCTCGATCCGCGAACGAACCGGCACCCAACACCGTTGTTCATGCGCCTGCTGCATGGCGTCCATGACGACCTGTGCGCGCCAGCCATCCTCGAACGAGGGAGCGGCTGAAGCCCCGGAACGAATGGCGGCTACAAACGCGTCGGCGATCCGTTCAACGAGCCGCATCCGCCCATCGGCAACACCCTCAACGGCCATCGGCATGACCGGAATTTCCTGCAACGTCCCGCTGCTCATGTCCGATTGATACAGACGGGTTCCGATCACCGCGTCAGCCAAATTGGGGTTACCGACCGCGAGCGCTCCGCGTTCACCGTAGACCGTGAGCCAATGCCCACGACCACCGGCTGTGGCATTGGACACCGTGACCGAAACCGGGGTGTTGTCCTCCAGGAGCAAGATCGCATCCAACGTATCCGCTGCGATGAGACGATCATCCGGAACCATTCCCGCCGGTCCACCTCTGGTGCTCAGGTGAGCGGTCACGGTTCGCACGGGGCCGACCAACCACTGGAGATAATCCACCACATGTGCGCCGAACGCGAACAACACGCCGCCGCCCCTCGAAGGATCGAATTGCCACGACCAGGCGCTGTTCCCGGCTGCGCGGCCCCGCATGGTCCATTCGATCGTGACCCTGGCGATCCGGCCGATCGCTCCCGCGGTGAGCAGTTCCTTCAGCCGCATTCGTTCCGGCGCCATTCGAAACAGATAATCGACCATACAAACGGTTTGGACCTCTCGCGACAACTCCAACATCTGCGCGGCCTGATCGGCATCGACTCCGAACGGCTTTTCGCAGAGCACGTGTTTGCCGGCCCGCAGCGCCCGCATCACCATGTCGTAATGGAACACCGGCGGAACCGCAACGACCACGGCCCTGATCTTCTTGTCGTCGATCAGGGCCTGCCACGAGTCATGGACCGTCGGGATGCCGTGCGCCTGTGCGACCTGCGCGGCGTTCTTCCTGTCCTGTCCTGCAATCGCCGCCACCTCGACAGCCGAAATGTGTCGGAACGCCGGCACATGCACTCTAGCGCCGAACCCGGTGCCGATAATTCCGACGGAGAGTGTCGTCATGTGACTCTGCGACAACCAGCCCTACCAGTCCAGAATGACGGGATCGGGCAACGGCATGATGAATTTCGACCGCAATCCCTTGCTGCGCAATTTGCGGGGCACGGTCTCTCCCAGATGCCACGCCAGCACGAGCGCATAGTCCGGTTGATCTTCGAAGAGTTTCTTCTCATCCACCACCGGCACGTGGGTGCCGGGCGTGAACAGTCCCACCTTCAGCGACGTGGCCTGCTCGGCGGTGTAGTCCAGATAGTCGGGGCCGATGCCGCAATAGTTCATCACGGTGCTCGACCGGCCTGGCGACCCGATGCCCACGATCCGATGGCCCTTCAACTTCAGATCGGACAGCAGGTGCATGAGCTTCCATTTCGATTGTTCGACCCGCTGTTTGAATGTCACATACAGCGCGGAATCGTAGAGCCCGTAGGCCTCTTCCTGCTTCACCAGCTCCTGCATGCGCGCGCTGGGTTGCCCCTCGGTCCCTTTCACTGCATACACACGAATGGAGCCGCCATGGTTCGGAATACGCTCCACATCAACCACACTGAAGCCGAACCGCTTCATCATATCCTGCATGGGCTTGATGGAATAGAAGCGCAGATGCTCGTGGTAGATGGTGTCGTATTGCAGCGTGTCGATGAGGTCGAGCAAGTAGTGCGATTCGGAAATGAAGGTGCCGTTGTCCGCCAGCAATGCATGGATGCCGCGGAGACAGGGCCCCAGGTTGGCGACGTGCGCGAACACATTGGCCGCCGTGATCAGAGACGCCGGGCCTTCCTTTTTCAGGACGTCTTGCGCGACGTCCTGATTGAAGAACGCCTGCAGGGTCGTAATCCCTCTCGAATTGGCAATCTTCGCAATCCCCGTGGGTTCCACTCCCAGCACCCGCATCCCCCTTGTTTTGAACCCCTGTAAAATCGTGCCGTCATTCGAACCGATGTCAACGACGAGGCTTCCCGGCTGAAGCCGCAAGGTCTCGATCACCTTTCCGGCCATCGCATCGAAATTGCTTTTCAGGGCGCCGGTGATGCCGGTCATATAGGGATACTCTTCATAGAACAACTCCGCGGGATCGACCGCATAGTCGATCTGCACCAGCCCGCAGCGGTCGCACCGAAAGAGATGCAACGGATAGAAGGCCTCGGGCTTGGTCAACTGCGCGGGGCGGACCAATGAATCGCACGGCGGATGGTGGCCGAAATCCATGATCGGGATGAGCGGCTCATGTCCGCAATTTTGGCAATGGTTGAAATGGCCGGTGACCATTCCCACTGGCTCATCATCCGCGAGGCGACCGAACGTACGCCCCGTTCCGTCGTCCTTCTGCGAAGAACCAGTTGACCTCTCACTCGCCATCGTCATCTCCTTTCAAAGGTGCCCCACCTGCGTGTCTCGGTTTTTGTTTCATTCATGGTCCCGCGGGAAGCCCTGTGTGCGCGCACCACGGACGACTCATTTCGGCGCTGCCCAGACACGCCTCATCGCCTGCCAGGATAAGCGCGGCGCAATTCTGGTCCACAGCGCCGCCATCACGACCCCTGCGAGAACGATTTTGGCCGAAAGGGGCAGCCCGACCCGGGAGGTCACCAGATATACGAGTAGGACCGTGCCCATCCCCCAGAGCACACCCGCTTCGAAACCATAGGGACAGCCGAACCGGCGCGCAAGGTAGAACCGCATCCCATGCAGCGCCAACGCACCAAACACCGCCGCACTGGTCGCGCCGATCACCCCGAATTGCCAGGTGGCGACACAGACCAGCCCCATCGTTCCCAGGCTCATGACGATGGACGACCAGGACAGGAGGAAGTTCCGACGGACCGTGAGCAGGTACTGCGTATACGGTATCGCCATGCTGTGCGCAAAGACGAGCAGAAACCAGATCGGCACCAGTTCCGCGGCCTGGTCGAACTTTCCGTGCGTCAAGATGTGGATCACCTCGGGTGAAAACAGGGTGACCAGAATCCCTCCTGCCGTTACACAGAGGTACCACAGCGACACCGTCTCTTCAACCTGCCGTCGCGGCTGGGCGGGATTTCCGGCAAACAATTCCAGAAACGTCGGAGTCATGGTCCTCGAATAGGCCTTCGTCACGGTGACGAACATGCCGCGATAACTTTGTGAATGGGCATAGATACCCAACGTCGAGAGATCCAACCATCGCTGGATGACAAATCGATCCAGACTATTGGCCACGACATCCATCAGACTGAACGGGATGGCCGGCATGCCGCTCCGAACAATTGCTTTGCCCCAATGCAGGCTGGGCCGCAAAGAAACCCGGTGGGCCGCATACCAGAGCCCATGCAGGACGGAGACAAGTCCGGCGACGATCGGCGCCAGAAACAGGGCCAGGACCCCGATCTTCGCCACCGAGAGCCCCACCAACGTGGTCATCGCTCCGGCCCCCCACTGCAGCGATTCGTTCACCGCATGGCTGACGGGCGCCCGCTCGATCACCATCAGCGAACTGAGCGTGACCCACAACGTGCCGGCCAACAAGCCCGCCAGCGCCAATCCGAAGTACTGGTGATACTCGGGGCGATAGTCTCGGATGAGGTGCGGCAAGACCAGCGGAGACAGCAGCCAAAAAATGACAACCCAGACCGTTTTCATCCCGAGATTGGCGAGCAGGAGATTGAAGAGCAGTTCCTTCCGACCACGCGCCGAAGTCGCATGCCAGTGAGTCGACAACACCCAATTGTCACCGGTTGACGCCAGCGGGGTCACCAGCATGGCTAAGGCGGTCAGGATGGCGACTGTGCCAAGATCGGACGGATCCAGGTAATAGGTGGTGATCGGAACCATGACGCCGACCCCCAGAACGGTTTGGAGCAGCGTCGGAAGCAGAAACCATAAGAAGCTCTTATCCACAACCGGTCGAACCTTTTAGGCCGAGTCGTCGCGCGCCGCCGCGTTCATTGTGTGACACGATTGACGACCTCCAGGATGCGACTCACCGACTTCGATGGGGATTCTGTGCTCGTATCCACGACGACTTCCGCATCGAGCGGCTCCTCATAGGGATCGGACACGCCGGTGAACTGCTGAATTTCGCCCCGCAACGCCTTGGCGTACATCCCTTTGACATCGCGCCTGATGCACTCCTCGACCCCGCAGCGCACCCACACCTCGACGAACGATCCGGGGCCTCCCGCCTTCTCGACCATCGCCCGCACGTCGTTCCGGCCGGCCCGAAACGGCGAGACGGCGGCGACAATGCTGCACACCCCATGCTTGGTCAAGACCTGGCAGACCCATCCGATCCGCAAGATGTTCGTGTCGCGGTCGGCGCGGGAAAATCCGAGCCCCTTCGACAAATGCGTGCGGACGACATCTCCGTCCAACACCTCCACGTTGGTCACACCCTGCTCCAACAGACTGCGAAACAGCAGGTTCGCCAGGGTCGTCTTTCCGGAACAGGGCAACCCGGTCAGCCAGATCGTCAACGCCTTCATAAACTCAGCTAACAACCTCCCAACGTCGCGTCATGTAGAACGTGAACCCAGGCGAGAAATCGTGAAAGTTCCTTCCACGGGGAGAGGCCCCTCCCAACTCCAGCGCAAGAAGGGAGCCGGGCATTTCACTCCGTACTGGAGCGCCATCTCCTCCTGATCGACCTGTGGATGAACGGCCAGGGACCGGCCACCCGCGGACAACCGCGGACCTTCCAGCCATAGACGCTGGGTGGGAGTCACCACATGCCATCCGGTTCCGGCAGGATGCAGCGAGCAATGGGGGGCAAACGTCAAGGTCCATTCCAGACGATGGGAGAGAGATCGGCTCACGGGACTCGATAGATGATCGCTCACCTGCCACGAACCGTTCGACCGGTGGTACCGCACATCACGCCGGTGCCGGACCGGGTCGGAAAGCCGTCCGTATCCATCATGTTCCGCCGTCACCTGTTCGACCGATCGACCGGTCTCCCATTGCAGCACATGCAACCGGCTATCCGGATGCAGACAAAAGAGTTTTCCGGGAATCAAACGGTTCTGCTCTGCCTGATCCACCGTGACTGTCGAGTGGGAGGTAGTGCGACGGAATCGATTATAGGCCTGCGGATCGGAAGTATAGAGAAAACAACCCGAATCCACAAGAATATCTTCCCCCCCGAGCTGCATTTCCAGCGAGAGCAAGTCGTTATGTTTATGGGTTCCCAGTCCGCTGCTACCGGGCGGATTACAGTTGAACAAGACATAATCTTTCTGCTCGCGCAGGATGTAGAATCCACCATCCGGAAACGCCACGCTCCGGGGCTGCGGCGCGACAGTCTCTGCCGCCCCCTTCCGCACCGAATGGCGCGCCCCGCCGAACCACAGCCCCTCGACCCATGAAGGCCCTGCCGCAGCGAGCCAGTCCGCACGATCATAGAACATTCCGCCGACGGCAAGCAGATGGCGGTGGTCCCGCACGTCGCATCGGCCATAACCGGTCAGGATATGCAAGCGACCGTTGTCTCCATCCCCGATTTGTGGAGCTAGTCCGTTCGGTTTCGTATAGCCCTGCACAAAGTCACACATCTTCGCCAAACGATTGTGAAAGGCATGGGGCAAGTCCACCCCATGGTGCCGGCAGAGCACCGCCGAAGACAGAAACATTTCAGTCACCAGGCGGTGATAGGACAGGCTCGACTCGTAATGCACGCCATCGGGGAGCACCTGCCGATCCATTTCACGCACCAACTCGCGAACGGCAAAGGCCTGCCATCGCTTGGCTTCGCGCACTTCTTTCAGACAGAGTCCGAGGTAGAGCAACCCCACGACATCCGCCAGGTAGTGATTAGTCGTCACTCCGTCGTCGCGGACTTCCAGATTCGCCATAAGATACCGGCCATGCGCGACCAACATGGCCAGGACCTCTGCCAACCAGGCGTCGTTCACAACCGACGGCTCCGCCACAAGAGCCAGCGCCCACAACCAATTGACGGCGCGAATCGCAACGTCCATTGGGCAGGCCCAGTTGACCCCATGTCCGGGTGGATTGGCTGCGATCCAATTCGTCATCTGCGCGACACATTCGCCGGAATATTTCGTTTCTCCAGTCAGCAGCGCCGTCTGTGCCAGAAGGACCAGGTGGTGCCCCCGGGACAACTCCCATGGAACCTTGATATCGACGCCGTTCCCTTGGCCGTGAGGAATGTCCAAGAAACAGAGGTCGGAATTCCACCGGTAGCCGCTTTTGAAGTCCCGGTGCCAATCGATCGTACCTCCCAATGCCATTGGACCGGATCCCAGAAGATCGAACACATGGTTGCAGACATGGCCGGCTGATTCGATCGTCGCTTCCAGAAGACCGGGCACCCGTTGTTGATAGAGAGAACGAATCGCCGGTACATCACCGGGCGCGACCGGCAGGCGGCCGGTGAGTTCGTCCCTCATCCGAGCCACTACCGAGAGGACTTCCTCAGGAGACGTGCCCAACGCAATCGCCAATTCTTTCCTACCCACCAGGTAGGGATGTCGGGTGACTTGCTGGCGATGCCACCGGGAGAGCAACGGTCGCAAGGCTTTACGGACTCCCATGCGAAGGGTGGCGCTCAGGCCCACGCTCCGGATCTTCGACCGAATACGTTCGGAAAAATCGATGGGGGAATCGCTGCTCATCCTACACTGACCATGAAGAGACCGTCACAACAGGTCATCGAGCATCCCGCGGAGGCTGTAGCCATGGCAGACGATCCCGCAGGAGGCTCAAAAAGGCCGCCCAGCAAGGCCGCAGCGAGGTCCACGGCGCGAAGAATAATGAGCGCCACGTGTGTGGACGCCGGCGAGACGGTGAGCCGGCAGTGTCTTGAGCCGAGGCGTGACGTTCTTACCCGCCCGCCCCACGCCTGCCGAGACAGGCTCTTTTCCCATGGGGGGTACGTTGAGGGTCTGAACGAGGCGAGAACGAAGCTGGCGGATTTTTTCAGCATCCTGCTACGCAAGATACTCCTTCCACCACAACGCGAGATTAAAGAGATACCAGCTGCGAGGATCGCGCTGTTCCCGAACCAAATGCAGGACTGCGGTCTTATCCAAGATGTCCGTCCTGTCGCAAAACTCAGAGAGCGTTTCCTGCATCAGCGTTCCGAGCCGATCCTGCATCCATTCATGCACCGGCACGCCAAACCCCTGTTTCGGCCGATCGATCACGGCGTCCGGAATCACCCCGCGCACCGCTTGCTTGAGGACCGTCTTGAGGACCCCGCCTCTGGTTTTGACGGCCTCCGGAATGCTCATCGCCAATTGTACGAACTCGTGGTCGAGAAACGGAACCCTGGCCTCCAGACTCGCGCCCATACTCATTTTGTCCACCCGCATCAACAACAGCTCGGGGAGTCGGAAGTTCAGATCAAGGTAACTCATCCATTGGAGCGGTCCCTTTTCCCAGGCTTTCGCCTGAAACCGTTCATGAATTGGCCGGATGGCTTCCCAGGACGTCAGGCCTCGAAACCTTCGCTGCAAGCGAGGAGACAAGAGACGCTGTTTCAGGGCTTCCGGAAAGGCTTCCGCACCGCCCCAAAAGATCGGCTGCTTGAGCGCCCCGCGCCGCAACCGTTCATAGTGAAACGTCTCCCCTTCGCCGACTCCTTGCAGAGCCCTGAGCCCGAGCTGCTTTGCGAAGGATGGAATCGGCCACTGGTTCCATCGCTCCAGCCTCCGAAATGTCTTCCAGCCAGGATAGCCCCAGAACAGTTCGTCGGCGCCTTCGCCGACCTGGCAGACGATCACGCCATGGTCACGCGCCAGTTGAGAGACATAATAAACCGGGACACAGACCGGATCGGCGATCGGCTCATCCTGCAACGCGACCATGCGCGGCAAGAATGCAATGAGATCCTCCACCGACAACAGGCGTTCATGATGGTTCGCGCCGACCTTGTCGGCCATCAAGCGGGCATAGTCGAGTTCATTGCGATAACTCGGATATTCGCCGTCGTACCCGATCGTAAACGTGTTGACCGGTCGGGTCTCGCCCTGCGAGAACAAGACCGCGTTGGTGCTGGAGTCGATGCCGCCTGACAAAAACACACCGACCGGCACATCGCTCACCTTGCGAAGCGCGACCGACTCCCGTAATTGCTCCAACACTCTGGCTGCGATCTCCGCATCCGATTGTCCGATCAGGGGAGAGGTCTGCTCCCACACATCCCAGTAACGACGTTCTTCCATCGTCCCATCCGCGCGCACGCGCAGCCAGGTGCCGCCGGGAAGTTTTTGAATTCCGTCGAACAGGGTCTGCGGGGCCGGGGTCGTAAGAAACGAGAGGTAGTGGAAGAGCGATTCCTCGTGCAGCGCCTTCGGTTGCTCCGGGTCCTGCAGCAACGCCTTGATCTCGGAGGCGAAGGTCAGTCGCCCATGGTGCAGGCTGTAATACAGGGGCTTCACCCCGATGCGGTCACGAATCAGCCACAACTCTTGGCAACGCACATCCCAGAGTGCGATCGCAAACATCCCGCGAAACCTCGACAGACAATCGATGCCCCACGTCTCAAAGGCATGGAGGATCACTTCGGTATCCGAGTGGTCGGTCCTCCAGCGATGTCCGCCGAGGGCCTCTAACTCACGCCTGATCGCCGCGTGGTTATATATCTCGCCATTGAAGGCCACCCAGAGGGTTTCATCCTCATTGGCCATCGGTTGGCGAGCCGCTTCAGACAGGTCAATGATCGAGAGCCGCCGATGTCCCAGCCCAATCCGACCACCAGGCCCTATCCACAACCCCGCCCCGTCCGGACCCCGATGGACCATGCTGTCTCGCATCCGGGTCAGGTATGGCTCAGAGAGGCGGAACGAGCCACCATCGAAGACCAGGGCCCCGACTAGACCACACATGACGACATGTTCCTACGATTCACGATGGTGAGGAGACATCCTCGGTTGCGAAGGAGACTGCGTGAAACATCGCAGAGAGGAGAAGTGAACGACGAAGCGAAACGCAGTGTCGCTCCCGTCAGCCTACGCACCGGCCGACCAGCCCATGCCACTGCCGTTCATGACACACCGGCTTGGGACGCGCCCACCTGTTGCCGGTACCAGCCATAGGTCCGACGCAGTCCTTCTGCCAAGGTGATTGCCGGCTTCCACCCCAGGGCGGCGATGCGGCTGGAATCCATCAACTTCCGCGGCATGCCGTCCGGCTTGGTGCGATCCCAATGAATGTCCCCCCGATACCCGACCACCTCGGCCACCAGTGACGCCAGTTCGGCGATCGCAATGTCCTGCCCTGCACCGACGTTCATGATCATTGCATCGGAATAGCGGTCCATCAGAAACAAACAGGCATCCGCGCAATCGTCCACATGCAGAAATTCCCGCCGCGGGGTCCCGGACCCCCACAGCGTGGGAGGGCTCCCCTGCTCGTGCGCTTCGTGGAACCGCCGGAGCAACGCCGCCAGCACATGGGCCGTCTGCAGATCGAAATTATCGTTCGGGCCGTAGAGGTTCGTCGGCATCACCGCAATAAAATCGCAGCCGTACTGCCGACGGTAGGCCTGACACATCTTGATGCCGGCGATCTTCGCCACGGCATACCACTCGTTGGTCGGTTCAAGCGAACCGGTCAACAGATACTCTTCCTTCATCGGCTGCGGCGAATCCCGTGGATAGATGCAGGATGATCCCAGCAGGAGCAACTTCTTGACACCCTGGACGTAGGCCTGATGGATGACGTTGGTTTGAATCGCCAGATTATCGTAAATGAACTCGGCGGGGAACGTGCTGTTCGCCAGAATCCCTCCCACCTTCGCCGCAGCCAGGAAGACATACTCCGGTTTGGTCTCTGCAAAAAATGCGGCGACCCGGCCGTTGTCGCGCAAATCCAGTTCCTTGCTGGTCCGGAGAATCAGATTGTCGTACCCACAGGCGGTGAGGACCCGCACCATCGCAGACCCGACCATCCCCTGATGACCTGCGATGTAAATGCGCGCGTGCTTATCCATGACCTAGGATCCCTTCGATGCGGTGCCCTGTAGTTTGAGCCGTTCAACTTCCACATCCGCCTCGACCATCATGATCGCCAACCGATGGAAGTCCACATTCGGTTTCCAGCCGAGCTGCCGCTGCGCTTTCGCCGGGTCGCCGATCAGGAGATCGACCTCCGTCGGTCGGTAATAGCGCGGATCGATTTTCACGTGACGATGCCAATCGAGTCCCAGATGACCGAACGCCACATCGAGAAACTCGCGCACCGTGTGGGTTTCCCCCGTCGCGACGACGTAATCGTCCGGCTGCTCCTGCTGCAACATGAGCCACATGGCTTCGACATAGTCTCCGGCATAGCCCCAATCCCGTTTCGCGTCCAGATTGCCCAGGAACAAGTCCTGTTGCAATCCCAATGTGATCCGGGCTGCAGCCTTCGTGATCTTGCGCGTCACGAACGTTTCACCCCGGCGTGGCGACTCATGATTGAAGAGGATGCCGTTGCAGGCGAACAGGCCGTAGGCCTCGCGATAATTGACGGTGATCCAATGGGCGTAGACCTTCGCCGCGCCATAGGGGCTGCGCGGATAAAACGGCGTGGTTTCCCGCTGCGGGACCTCCTGCACCTTGCCGTACATCTCGCTCGACGACGCCTGATAGAACTTGGGCCGAAGTCCCGATTCACGGATCGCCTCCAGCAATCGGACGGTCCCCAAGCCCGTGATCTCCGCGGTGTACTCAGGGATATCGAAACTGACCCGGACATGACTCTGAGCCCCAAGGTTATAAATCTCGTCGGGCCGGACCGTCCGCAGAATCTTATTCAGCGAGCTGGCATCGTTGAGATCCCCATACACCAGGTGCAGTTTGGCACCGGCAATGTGCGGGTCCTGGTAAATGCCGTCAATCCGCGATGTGTTGAAGGAACTCGATCGACGGATGATTCCATACACGTCATACCCCTTCGCCAGGAGAAATTCGGCGAGGTACGACCCATCTTGGCCGGTAATGCCGGTAATCAAGGCTTTCACGACGGATATACTCCAATCAGTCTTCCGGCCTCAGGAGCCGGAGAACCATTGCCAACTCCTCGCACCCTCGGCGACAGAGAATCCACTTTTGATGGATCTGTGAGGTCCTGTCAAGCCGCTGCCGTCAGAAACCACCGTCGACGTCGACAGGTCTCGACCTACGCAGGCGCCTGCAGCTCCGGCGTCACTGCCTGCTGATCGTCTTGCTCCTGTTCGGTCACGAGCCGCCGCCAGTTGGGACTGGTCACGGTGATCCCGATGGCCGCCAACAACCAAAACACATGGGCCAGGCTGCCCATGAACATATAGTCGAAGAGATTGCGTACCCCGAACCCGATCACGGCCAGCCCGATACCGACGGCCATCACGGTGAACCTATCTCCCCGGTCGGACAACCACGGGACGGGAATGAGCCGCCGCACGAGGGCGATGAAGATCCAGACGAAGAACACGAGCGCAGGAAGGCCGCTTCCAAGCGCCACCATGAGGAAGGTGCTATGCATGGCAGGAATCACTCGTTCACGATCAGGAACCTGGGCCTGTACCTGTGGAGAGTACTGCGGAAACTTCTTGATGAACGAATTATTCCCATAGCCGATCCCGACCACGGGATGCGTCGTTATTTCCCGCAACCCAATGGCCCAGACCGCCAGTCTGGTATCGACGGTCGTGGAATCCACGGTGTCCTTCTGAAACCCGACCTGAGACGCAACCAGCAGCCCCGCGCCGGCCATGGCCAACACTCCCAGCACGACCAAGGCAAGGCGTCTTCCACCGACGATCAACGCGAGCGTCACCCCTTGGGCGGCATGACCAAGCCAGCCGCCGCGGGTATAGGAAAACACCTGTGCCGCGACCGTCAGCGCAAGAGCCACCAACTCGGTTCCACGAACCCAGGCGATGCGAGAGATGACCACGAGACTTCCGACCACAGGAATCGTCATCACCATGTAGGTGCTGAGCCAGTTGTAGTCCGACCCAAAGGCATGGGCCCGGACAAAACGATCCTTCCACGTCCCTCCCCTATCGACGAACTCAACGAGCGCGTAGAGGGCAAGCACCGCGCCACCTAGGACCAGCGCCCACAGGATATGCCGCGGCAGATCTCCTTGGCGACGGCGATGGAGCACAAGCAGAGACCAATACAATACGACGACCTGCGCGACGAACTTTTTCCACTCGGCAAAACTATACGAGGGATCGGTCGCGAAAGGAACGGTGCAGAGCACCCATGTGATGAAGAGCCACAGGGGGAGGTCCAGCGGGCTTCTGATCCAGGGATTGACATTCTCCAGCCAACACCTGCCCAAGCAGAGCACAGCCAAAATGATGACGACATGCTCTTGAAAGCGGAACAGGATTGGAAAAAAACTCGAGCAGGCGACCGCGATCACCACGTAACTTTGGAAGGCCCAAAACAGTGTGTTCCCGGGGATGCGCCTCTCCCCTCCCTGGCTAGGCCCGATCACAGTGCTGGCTGATGACGACATGGGAGCATTCATAGGATCAGAGGCCGCTGCTTCACCAAGACCGACAGAGCCCACCCCGCACATGTACCGCTGTCCCATCGAGGGCCCGCTCCGGCGACAGAAACAGAAAGAACATAGCCAGCATGCCCTCCCTCAAAAGACGCGTCCATAGCGGAGGCTGTCAGCGCTTCTCTCGGCACATCACGCATTCGCATGGTGGATGGATAATGGCTCACAGGTCTTGCGGAGCAGATACGTGCGCAGGCACGAACTCATCGGCCCGAGCTCGCTGTGCAACAGGAAGTAGTGACGGCACGGGGCTCAGCAGGATCGCAGTATAGAGGAATCACGATGGTTGCACAAGAAATGCGTCCCCAACGCGCGACCGCCGTTGCGGCGATGCAGCATGGAGCAAAGGAGATCAGCGCCGCCTTCCCGCATACCGAATGCTGCGCCTGCATGGTGAATTCTATGGAACGGGGGAATGGCCCAGACCTCGCAGCAGCACGTAGCCCAGCGTGAGGCCGCGCGCCGACCATCGATCCGACGGGATTCCAGCCAATGGAGATCCGCGTCAACTATTGTAGCCACGATCTAACAGGAATTCCGCCAGGTAGGAACCGCCCTGTCTCGTCATGCCGGTCGTCAGAACCCGCTGCATCATGAACAGGCCTTCGTTATCACCCAACAGCGGAAGCTGCCGACGACAGAGCCTTCACGAATCGCTGCAACCCATCCTGCCAAGACGGCATACTGAACCCCAGATGATGGAGACGGTCTGCTGACAGAACGGAGTAGGCCGGTCGCTTCGCCGGTCTGGGCATGTCTGCCGTCGTGATGGGCTCGACGGGAACTCGATGCCCGGATAACCTGACAATTTCTGTGGCAAACTCGTGCCAGGTACAGTGGCCCTCGTTCGTCACATGCAGAATACCCTGCGCCGGATGCGCCACAAGATTGCCAATCATACCGGCAAGGTCTTCAGCGAAGGTCGGACAACCACGTTGATCGGCCACAACTTTCAAGCAGGGTCGTTCGGCCGCAAGCTGCAGCATGGTCTTAACGAAATTCTTACCCTGCCGTCCGTAAAGCCAGGCGGTGCGCACCACCAATGTATTGTCGCAGCAGGCCAGCGCCCGCTGTTCACCCGCCCGTTTCGACTCACCATAGGCATTGACGGGATTGGTCGGATCGGTTTCGACATAGGGGCGAGTCCCTCGGCCGTCGAAGACATAATCCGTAGAAATATAAATCATCCTGGCCCCAGTCTTGGCGGCCGCGCGGGCCACCCGCTCAGTCCCGTCGGCATTCACAGCCATGGCTAGACCGGGGTTGCGTTCTGCCCCATCCACATCCGTGTGAGCACCCGCGTGAATCACAACCTCGGGCGCCGCCTCGACGATCGCCTGCGCGCAGTCGGGCTTCATGAGATCGAAGGTCGGGAGATCGAGCGCCGTCAGCTGATGCCCCCGCAACGTGTGCCGGAGGTCTGTCCCCAGCTGTCCCTGCGCGCCGGTGATTACGATCCGCACGCCGTCCCCTTCTGCAACCGCTTCGCATACTGCTGCTGATAGTACTCCTTAAACTCTCCGGACTTGATCGTCCGCCACCAGTTCTCATGCGTGCGATACCATTCGACGGTCTGCTTCAATCCCTCCTCGAACGGCACCTGCGGCGTCCATCCCAAGGCACGCAGCCGGCTGCAATCGATCGAATATCGGCGGTCATGCCCCGGACGGTCCTGCACCAACCGGATGAGAGAGCGAGGTTGGCCCAGCGCCGCAACGATATGTTCAGCCACCGTCAGATTCTCGCGTTCGTTCCCGCCGCCGACATTGTAGACGGTCCCTGGTTGACCCTGGTCGAACACATGCTCGATGCCGGCCGCATGATCGTAGACCGAGAGCCAGTCCCGGCAATTCTTGCCGTCGCCATACAGGGGGAGCGGCTCTCCGTCGATCGCGTTCGTGACAAACAGGGGAATGAATTTCTCGGGATATTGGTTCGGCCCATAGGTATTGCTGCCGCGCGTGACCAGAACCGGGAATCGATAGGTCGTCCAATAGCTTAACACCAGCAGATCCCCGCCGGCCTTGCTTGCCGAATAGGGACTCCGCGGCTCCAGCCGGTCTTCCTCTGTGGAACTCCCCTGCTCGACACTACCGTACACCTCGTCGGTGCTGACTTGCAGGAAACGCCGGATACCGGCCTGGCGCGCCTCCTCCAGCAGCAGACCGGTGCCCACCACATCCGTGCGGGCAAACGCCCCTGGATCGAGGATCGAGCGGTCGACGTGGGTTTCCGCCGCACAATTGATGATGCCTTCGATCCGGTGCTCCTGCAGAATCGCATGTACCACTTTCTGATCACAGATATCGGCATGCACGAAGCTGTATTGCGGATGACCGGCCAGGTCCTTGAGATTCTCCAGATTGCCGGAATACTTGAGCGCATCGAGATTCACGACCGAATGGCGGCCCCCCTCGATCAATCGACGCACCAAATGCGAACCGATAAAGCCCGCGCCGCCCGTGACGAGAATACGCATTAAAACTCCATCCTGTTCGCCCCGGTCTGCGCCACCAGTTGGTTGGCTGCGAGTAGCGATTCGATCGTACCGGCATCCGTCCACCAGCCATCAAGCACATTCCATGTCAACGCGCCTGATGCAATATAGGCATTGTTGACGTCGGTAATTTCCAACTCGCCACGCCCGGAAGGCCGGAGCGTCCGGGTAATCTCGAAGACGCGGGCATCGTAGAAATAGATCCCCGTCACCGCATAAGACGAGCGTGGATGCGCCGGCTTCTCTTCGATGCTCAGCACCCGATCACCCTCGAGATGCGGCACACCGAACCGCTGAGGATCTTTCACTTCCTTGAGCAGAATCTTGGCGCCGGTCTTTTGCGCGCGGAAGGCCTCGGCCGCCCTGGCGATATTGCCCTCGATCAGATTGTCTCCTAACACGACGCAGATCGGCCCCTGGTCCGCAAAATGCTCCGCCAATCGCAGCGCATCGGCAATGCCCCCCTCCCCCTGCTGGTAGGTATAGCTGAGATGCTTCAGCCCGAAGTCCCTGCCATTCCCCAACAATCGCAGAAAGTCGCCGGCACTGTTGCCGCCCGTCACCAGCATGACCTCAGTGATACCGGCGTTCACGAGCGTCTGGATGGGGTAGTAGATCATCGGCTTGTCGTATACCGGCAGGAGATGCTTGTTCGTCACTTTGGTGAGAGGCAACAATCGAGACCCGAGACCTCCGGCAAGCACGACACCCTTCATCCATCACCCCCAAGGTAACAAAATAATCGGATCAGACGAGCATCTCATCTTCTAGCAGGATGCGGAAAAAGTCCGCCAGCGGCGTTCTCGCATCGCTCAGACGCTCAACGTACGGCAGAGAGTACGATTCGCCTCTTCGCTCGCTGCGGCCTTGCTGGACGGCCTTTTTGCGCATCCTGCGGGCTATTCTGACACCGACACGGCACGTGAGCTGATCGCGGCGTATTACGCAACAATCGAGTTTTTCCGCAGCCTGCTAGTACACGATATTCAGGACCGACCAACCATCGATAGGATCATAGCGTTTCGTCGGGGCTCCAGACCAGAAAATTCGATGATATGGCTGGAGTGTGGGCGATCATCCGTCTCTCGATCACCGTACCGACCCCGCGGCATCCATCACACCGTCTGCAGGCGGTGTGATTTCATCTCGCCGACTCCTGCCTCACTGTCCAACGGTCCGCTCGTAGGCAGCCATCGTTTGCCTTGCTGTTCGATCCCACGCAAACTCTTTCGCTCTGGCCAACCCGCGCCCCCTCAGCGTGGCCTGCAGAGACTGAGACTCGAGCAGGCGAGCCAGTTCTCCTGCCAACTGCTCGCTCTGGCGCGGATCGATCAGCAAGGCGGCGTCGCCAGCGACCTCGGGCAACGAGGACGCGTTCGAACAGATCACCGGGCAACCGCACCCCATCGCCTCTAACACGGGGAGACCGAACCCTTCATACAGCGAAGGAAAGACAAACACTGTGGCCTGCTGGTAATAGGCGACCAACTCCGCGTCGGACACCACTCCGACCAGCTTGGTCTGTGCGCCGATGCCCAGGCGATCGATGGCCGTTCGAATGTCTACTCGTTTGCACACATCTCCGGCCAGTAGGAGATCGAACCGACCGCGAAGCGTCTCGGGCAACTTTGCAAATGCTTCGACAAGACAGCCGACGTTCTTGGTCGGATCGGACCCGGCGACGCAGAACACGTAGGGTCTTCCTTCCCGGCAACCATCGCCGGGCCGAAACCGCTCGGCGTCGAGGCCGAGTGGAGTCACCGTCACCTGGTCGGAACGGAGCGGCACATGCCGAAGGAGATCCTGCCGCGAATGCTCGGAGATGGTGATCACATGGTCGATCGTCTTCCATCGATCCCCGACCACCCACTGCTCGATTCGACGGTTCATGTTCGTATGGGCGCGGAGCTCCGGGAACAGCAACGGCTTGACGTCGTGGATGGTCGTGACAAACTTCCCACGCTTCCAGGCCACGCAAGAATCGTAAGGAAAATGCAGCACGTCGTAGGGACCGACCAACAGCGGCGCAACCTGCTCCCAGACACGCCGGCGGAACAGCGGAAACCGGACCACGCGATACCGCATATTCGGCTGTGCGGTGAACGGATGCTCCGCGCAGGGAAGCAGAATCTCATACTGATTCGTGCGATCGAGGCGCCCCAAGGCATCGATCAATTCCCGAGCATACCGCCCGAGCCCGACGTTGGGATTCTTGAGATGCCACGCGGCGATAACGATCTTCACAATGTTGCGCTGGAATGCACCACGGCGGCGGAATCCCGAGTGCTCACTTGCCCCGCCCGGACAGGGCTACGAACTGTTGGATGGTACGATATCACGAACAATCTGGCGCACAGGATTCGAAGCGATGGAACCACAGCGCATCCGGCAAGTCAAGGCGGGCGAGGAGATCGACAGGAACGCTTTCAAGCTGGCTGAGCAACCGGACGTGTTGACTGAACCGCATACCTGTGTTACCGATTGAGCGCTTTAACAGGATGCTGAAAAAGTCCGCCAGCAGCGTTCTCGCTTCTCTCAGAGGCTCCACGTACCCCCATGGGAGAAGAGCCTGTCCCGGCAGGCTCAGGGTGGGCGGGTAAGAACGTGACGCCTCGGCCCAAGACACTGCCGGCTCACCACTTCGTCGGCGTGCGCAAACGTGACGCTCTTTATTCATCGCGTCGCGCACCTCGCTGCGGCCTTGCTGGACGGCCTTTTTGAGCATCCTGCGGGGGTATTCTCCTGTTGTGCCACTCGATGTGGGCCATGGGAATTCTCGCGTGTCAACATAGACTGCCAAGGAAATCATCACGGTGACACAAGTCAGCGTCGTCATTCCCGCCTACAACGGTACATCCAGATATCTGGAGCAGGCGATTCAATCTGTGCTCGCGCAGACCTATGCCGACTATGAGATCATCGTCGTAGACGATGCGTCGACCGACGACACCGGCGGGCTGGTGCGGAAGATCCCCCATGTCCGCTACCTGCGCCGCAGCCAGAACGGCGGACAAGCCGCGGCGCGGAATACCGGCGCGAACCTTGCCCAGGGCCCTTACCTGGCGTTTCTCGATCAGGACGATCTATGGGAGCCCACGTTTCTGGAAGAGACGCTCGGCATTCTCGAACCCACAACGCGAGCGACCCTCGTCCATTGTGACGGGTACCAGGTGGATGAGCAGAACAAGATTCTTGAATACGATGCCGCCATGAAACATACCGGGAGCATTACGCAGTTACTCCGAGGCGGTCATGATGTTGCGACATCCGGCACATTGTTCCGCAAGGCATGTTTCGACGCAGTGGGTGGCTACGACGCACAGCTCTCGATTTGGGAAGACATGGACCTGGCCATCCGCCTCTACGGACCCGATCGGTTCATCCATCTACCGAAACCGCTGTACCGTCATCGCCTGTACGGACACAATGCCTCGCGGGGTATTCCCTCCCGGCGTGCGCTGGAGGGCCGCCGACGATTCCTCGAAAAACACGCCGCCGCGTGCCATTCGGGCACCGCCGAAGCCGACGCCCTATCGAGCGATTGGGCCGTCTATTATGCAGACCTGGGAAAGCACCATCTGCGGACTCACGAGCGGGAGCAGGCACGCGACGCGTTTCGATCCTCCCTGCGCCACCAGCCGCTCAACGTCAAGACATGGTCTAGGCTCGTCAGATCGTACTTTGTCTAGCCGCGTCAAGTGTATTCCGCTCTTTTCTGGCATAGACCTTCAGCTCAGTCCCACCGCCCAGATGCCCGACGCAGAAACAGAAGGGCCGGGCGAATACCTTTTCAATGAGCCGGCGATAGGGCAGGGCTCGGCCCAACCGTTGCTCCCACAGCCGATCCAGGCTCGCCATAAAATACAGCGAGCCGAGACCGGTCCTGATCGATTCGATCTGGAACCCAGCCGCCTCTAGCACCCGCCTGAGCGTCGCCTTTTCATAGTGAAACAGATGACGAGGCAACTCCCACGGAAACCACCATCGACCGAAGAGCTTTGCTTCCAGACTGCCGGCATTGGGGCAGAGAATCACCACCCGGCCGTCCCAATCCAAAATACGCCACACTTCTTTCAGCAGAGGCTGCGGGCCGTGCAAATGTTCCAGCACATGGCTGAATAACACCGTATCAAAAGTCCGGTCCGGATAGGCCATCGAGCCCAAATCACCCAGGCGCACCCGATCACCGAAGCGAGCCCGCGCGCGCGCCACCGCCACGGCGCTCGCATCCACCCCTGACACGTCCCAACCTTGCTCTTGCAACGACAACAGATTGTTGCCTGCGCCGCAGCCGACATCCAGGGCACGGCCTCTCCCGGCCCAGGGCAGAAGGCCACGCCCGCGCCAACAGCGCCACAGAAACTCAGGCCAGAGCACAAGCCGCCGCGCCCATTGCCATCCGCGCGCCTGTTCCGGCGCCGGATAGCCATAAAAATCCTGAGCGATCCATCGCCGAACCTTCCCCGACCACCGCTTCGCGGCACGCCGGAGATCACTGGCCGCATGCGGCGCAGCATCGGGATAGTACGTGGCAGGATAGTAGCGGCCGATCTCGTCACGGGTCGGGCGTGGATTCAAGAACAGCATGCGGCAGCCCTGACAACGAACCACCGTAAACAACTCGTCCGTCACCTGGTGGGCGAGATCATACTGACTGAAGATCGTCGTGGCCGACGTCCCTCCGCACACTTCGCAGTTGATGGTTTCCATAGCGTTCTTCGTGATGTCCTCGCAGGGGTCATGGGCCTTGAAGCCGGAAGCCGACAGCAGACTGCGGAAAAACTATTTCGGCGCCTCTAAGAACTCGATGTTCCACACGCCACGGGAGGCTCAAAAAGGCGGCCCCTTCACCCGTCGTTCGTGAAACGTCGTTCGTCTCTCGGGGCAGCGCGGCCGCGGTCTCTGACGAGATACGCTTCACGCTTCACAGGTGTCGAGCACGAAGCCGGCGGACTGTTTCAGCCTCCTGTTAGGGCTTCAAGGTACGGAGCCAGCGAGTATAACATCGAATCCGTAACGGCGCCTTGCGAATCGCTTCCCGATACTGTCGCCGTGCCTCGCTCCGCCGGCCTACCCGCTCAGCCGCCGCGCCTTTCAACAGAAAGTAGTTCGCCCATTCGCGATCCAATGCCGCCCGTTGGGCCGCCGTCAGCGGAGCAAACCCTTCGAGGCGCATGAGAAAACGATCCCGGCTGGCAAGCACGCGCTCTCGATGCGTCTGTTCATCAAAGGCCATATCCCGATAACCATGGCCCCGCTGCAGTTTGTGCACCAGCACCTGATCGATACACTCGAAGGCGGTGACCCGAAACAGCCGGATGGTCAGGTCGGAATCCTCCGACCCGTAGAGTTCCGGATCCAAGCCACCGACCTGGTCCAGTGCCGTTTTCCTTATCAGGAGCGTGGAGGGAAGGGCAACGTGGCCGCCGGCAAACGCCTGGACCATCGGCTCACGGCTCGACCGCGCCGACACGCGCTCTTCCAAGGTCCCGTCTTCAAACCGCACCTCGAAATCCGTATGGACCAGCCCCACGTCAGGCCGTTGATGCATGAGCGCCAACTGGGCGGCGAGTTTTCCGGGCAACCACTGGTCGTCACAATCCAACAGCGCAATGAATTGTCCCTGTGCTGCTTCGATGCCATAATTCCGAGAGCGCGCCGGCCCCCCATGGCTACGCTGAAACCATCGGATTCCGTCGCTCTGCTCGAGGCGCTTCAAGACGTCCTGCGTCCCATCGGTCGATCCATCGTCGACCACCAGTATTTCCACCGTGCGGTGCTTCTGCGCCCGCACACTCGCCACGGCCTTCGCGACAAACGGCGCACCGTTGTAGACAGGAATCACCACGCTCACCAGTTCGTCGCTCATGCCCCAGCCCCTGCAATCGTGCGCTCCAGCATCCGGCTGGCCGCCTCAAACACTTCATCCACAGTGATTTGCTGCATGCAACTGTCGTCGCCGCGCAAGCAGGTCGGATGGTAACAGGCACGACAATCCAGGCCCTTGTAGATCACCTGCGCCGGTCCACCGCGTGGTCCCCACCGCTGCGGATAGGTCGGGCCGAAGAGCGCCACCACCGGTGTCCCCATCGCCGCCGCGATGTGCATGGCGCCGCCGTCGTTCCCGACGAACAACGCGCACCGTTTTGCCAACGAGGCAAATTGCAGCAGAGAAAATTTTCCCGCCACCACCTTGGGCGCACAGCGCGTCTTGCGGGCGATCTGCTCGGCGATCTCGCGTTCCCGTTGATCGCCGCCCAAGAGAATCCGACAGGAAAACCGGTCGGCGAGACGATCGGCCAATTCAGCGAACCGTTCAAGCGGCCAGATTTTCAGTGAATATCGCGCCCCGGGCTGCAGCAAAACCAACAATGGAGAATTCCGCGATGAAAGCAGACCGGCATCGTGCAACCAGGTCTCCACCACCTCTTCCTCCGCCTGCGACACATGCACGACGGGAGTGCCTGGTTTCGGATCGAGGCCCAGGTTCCGGAGGGCGCAGAGATCATAATCCACTCGATGCCGGTCCGTCGGACGCGGTTTCGCCACGGCGCTATACAACAACCCTCGCCAGCGATGTTCGGCATTGAATCCCACACGGACGGGCGCACTCGTCGTCAGACTGATGGCCGCCGATCGATCGCCGTCAGTCAGATCGATAACGCAATCGAACGCGCGCCGTCGAAGCATGCGCACAAACTTTAATTGGGCCTCCCAGGTGCCCTTCTCGACACACAACACTTCGTTCACATCCGGATTGTGCGCAAGCACCCCTTCCGTCCCGCGGTTGACCAGCATGGTCAGTCGCGCGTCGGGAAAGGCCTCTCGCAACGCACGCAAGACAGGTGTCGAGAGAAGCACGTCGCCGATGTGCCGCAACTTGATGACCAGGATATTCTGCAGATTCATCGTGCCGTCGTCCCTAGCAGGTTGTTGAAAAACTACTCCCACACCCCTGAACTACAGAACCGCAGGGAGTCGCACACGGGAACAGAATAGCCTGCAGGCTGTTCAAAAAGGCCGTCCAGCAAGGCCGCAGCAAGCGAAGAGGCGAATCGTACTCTGTGCCGTACGGTGAGCCTCTGAGCGATGCGAGAACGATGCTGGCGGGCTTTTTCAACAGCCTGCTAGGCACAGAGTTCACGATACAGGGCACTGGTGCGCAATGCCGCGCGCTCCCACGTGAAGAGCCGGGCGCGTTCGAATCCACGCTGTCGCAGTCTCTGTCGGAGGTCCTGATCGGACAATACCGTCACCATCGCCCTTCCCAATGCCTCGACATCGTCGGGATCCACCAGCAATGCCGCGTCTCCTGCCACCTCCGGCAGGGAGGATGTCGACGAGGTGATCGTCGGCGCTCCGCAGGCCATCGCCTCCAGGATGGGCATACCGAATCCCTCGTAGCGTGAAGGAAATACAAACAGGTCGGCGAAGGAATAGAGCCGCCGCAAGTCTTCGCGGTCGAGACGCCCGGTACAACGGACATCCTGTTCCAAACCAAGCGCCTGCGCCGTTGCCCGGTAACTCCCTTGCGGATGATCCTCGTCACCCACGAGCACGATGACCCGCCCCCCCAGTTGCGAACGCGACTGCGTCACCGCCTGCAAAAAGACGCGATGGTTCTTTCTCGGATCGGCGCCCCCGACGAACAGGATGAACCCGGCCGCTGGGATCGTCCAACGTTGTCGCAGTTCAACTATGGCCTGCTGGTCGCGCATCGGAGAGAAATCTTCGGACACTCCGTTATGGATGACGACCAGATGCTCACGCGGAACGCCGTACAGCCCCTCGATTTCCTGAGCGGAAAACTCCGAGACCGTCACGACTTTTCGTGCCCGTAACGCCGTGGCCCTTGCCCGCCGAGACGAGCCTGCTTGCCCCAATAGTTTTCGTGAATATTCCGGATAACGAGCGAGCCAGAGGTCATGGATGGTCACGATGCCGCCCGACCGTCCCGTCGTGTGCATCTTGAAATTGGGGCCATGATAGAGATCAAGGCCGTCCCAAGCTCCCCGCCAGGGCATCAGCCACCGCGACACTTCTACCCAACGCATCCGATCGTTCACCGGCCAGCCATCGAGCCGGCCTGCCCGCAGGGAACCAGGCCGGAGATACCCGACATACTCGATCTCCTCGTTCAAGGCCAGTAAGGCTCGCAGAAGATGATAGGTATGCCAGCCGACGCCGCCCTTGTCTCCTACGATCGAAGCCGCGTCGATCCCAACACGCATCAGGCGAAAGGCGCCTCCATCGCGTCCATGCGAGAGGCTTGAGTCCTACTCATCCTTCGCGCCTCACATTCAACCGCTCCCAGGCCTTGGCATATTTGACGAACGTATGGAGGCCGGCGAACATCGCCACCACCAAACCGTGCACCCCGTCCCGGTAGCCGCCACGCACGAACAGGGTCTTCAGCATCGTGCCGAGATGGTGCGTCGCGATGACCCACCCGCTGATGTGGGTGACTCGTTTAAGTTTCTCATCGGCGCCCAGGGTCGAGTACCGCATCATCTTGCGGATGTGATGGTTCACGGTGGGCATGCTGTAGTGATCGAAAGGCTCACGAA
This sequence comes from Nitrospira sp., assembly GCA_023248215.1. GTDB lineage: Bacteria > Nitrospirota > Nitrospiria > Nitrospirales > Nitrospiraceae > Nitrospira_A. The sequence goes on along the minus strand of JAHFEW010000001.1, from coordinate 28,523 downwards.
GCCGCTCCCGACGCCCACTGAGTGTGAAGTTTTCGTGCAACCGCACATCGTCATATCGTCCGGAAGTCTTTCGGAAGAGCCTCAATTGGTAGTCTGGGAACAGACCGCCGCCTTGAATCCATTTCCCGTAAAAGAAATTCCGCCGGGGAATCTCATAGCCCCCGATCTCAGCGGGCGGGATCGCGGCCAGAAGCGCTTGAATCTCTCGTCGCAGGCCGTCGGTCACCCGCTCATCGGCATCCACGACGAGAATCCATTCCGCGTCGGCTTGATCGATCCCGAAGTTTTTTTGCGGACCATACCCCGGCCACGGGCGGACGAACACCCGCGGAGTATAACGCTTCGCCAGCTCGATGGTCCGATCCCGGCTCTCGGCATCCACCACAATGAGCTCGTCAGCCCAGCGCACCGACTCAAGACAGTCCACGATGTTGTTCTCTTCATCCTTGGTAATGACCACCGCCGCGATCGTCATCAACCCTCGCTTCTGTTCCGCCCCGATGTCCTTCATCCATGCCCTTGTTTCACTGGTGCAGCCGGATGCCCTGCAAGCGCCGCTGCGCCCTGCAGCTCCCAAAAACGAGCGTATTTGATGAACGTATAGTAGGCATAGAGCCCGGACAAAATGAGGCCCGGCACACCGTCCAGGCAGCCCTTGCGCCCGACATACATTTTCAGAAAGGTGAAGCAGGGATGCGACAGCAGCTGGTGCCACGAGAAGGAGCGCCCCTGCTCGACCATGCGTTGCGCCATCAGATCGGAGTAGCGTTCTTGCTTCGCCAAGTAATGATCGATATCCCGAAACGGGTATTGCAGCGCCGTGGCCGTCAAATAGCCGAGGCGACCTTCCAGATCGAAGCTTTCATGGACCAGTTCGTCTCGATAACGCAGACGGCTCTTGCGAAACAATTGCGGCTGTCGATAATCGGGGAACCAGCCGCAATGTTTGATCCATCGCCCCAGAAAATAGTTTTTGCGGGGCACAAAATAGGCATCGGCCTCCGGACCGGCGGCCAATACATGCCGGATTTCATCCCGCAACTCCGGCGTCGCCCGCTCGTCCGTATCCAAACTGAACACCCAGTCGTGCGTGGCATGCACGAGGGCCTCGTTCCGCAGACGGCCAAACCCGTGAAACTCATGCTGATAGACCTTGTCGGTGAACTCCCGGCTGATTCGTTCGGTGGCATCGGTGCTGTGAGAATCGACCACAATGATTTCATCTGCCCAGGTGACTGATTCCAGGCAGGCCCGCATGTTGGGTTCATCATTATAGGCAATGATCACGGCCGATATCGGTGTATGACTCACGGTCACGATTCCTTCTCGAACAGAAACTCAACCTCCCTACACACCGAATGGCCGGTACTTTCTCATAGCCGTGGACCAAACTCTCGCCAGGACCAGATGCGATTGGAATCAAGCGCCACATTGGACACTTCGTATAACGCCAACAACTCCCGATAACGGGAGGCGGTGAGTTGTCGCGGGCCTTCTTGTTCTTCAGGCAGGAGTTCGAACGTCAGACTCGTCTCTTGAAACCTCTCTGTCAGAAACGAGTACAACAAGACACCTTCACGACTGGCCAACCCAACCAGATTGTCGTAGACGCTAGTGAGATAGGCCACCTGGTCCGGCAAACAGTCCCGCACGAGGAGGCAGGTGAGGTCATGCCCCGCGAACGGCGCCACCGCCGGCATCATTCCGTTCAAGGCTAATAGGGTCGGCGCGACGTCCACATGACTCGCGATCGTCGACACAGCCCGTGGGCGGTAGGTGGCAGGCGTTCGCAACGATTCATCCATCCATATCAGCATCGGCGAGGCAAAATGGCCGGCCTTTCGCTCCACATCGGTGCTCCCGACCGGTTCATGCCGCCCATGGTCACCCACGATCACGACGACGGTATTGCGCAACAGTCCCTCGCGAACCAGCTTGGTGAACACTCGCTCTAATTCAAGATCCGTATACCGGAGCGCCCCGACATACTGGTCCGCAACCTGCTGCTGGAGCGTACGGACCTCGTCATGGTGAGGCGGGGCGGCAAAGGGATGGTGCGTCGACAGCGTGAGGGTGGTGAGAAAGAACGGTTTGCCCTCCGCCTGGCGCTGCTTGATCCGCTCATAACAGAGATCGAACAGAGCTCCGTCGACAATGCCCAGTCCGGCCCGTTCCGCCTGCGAAGGAAAATCACCCTCGTCCAACAACTGCCGCAGGCCATTTCGCGAGAGAAACGTTTGTAGCCGGTTGAGATCCCGATGCTGCCCGATCACCATCTCCGTGCTGTAGCCTTGGCGCTGCAAGAGAGACGGCAGGCAGAGATAATCGTGGGCATAGCGCGTTTTCATTGCGGAGGCCCCATGCCGCGGGTAGGTGCTGCAGAGGGTGGCGAAGAGTCCCCGGGAGGTCTGGACACCGTTGGAAAAAAAATTCGTGAAATAGACGCTGTCGTCCTTCAACCGATCCAGAAACGGAGTCCCCCGCACCTCGCCGTAAGTCTGCCCAAGGTATCGACGGTCCAACCCTTCCAGAAACAGGATGAGCACGTTAGCCGGCTTGGACAACCGGACGCCGTCGGCAGCGGGCGCCATGGCTCGGAGCAAGGGGTAGCGTGGATCCGGAAACACTTCGCCTGGTCCCAACAGGTCCTGAGCCGTGCGAACCGCGACGTCGTACGGCATGATCTCGGTGTTCGCTCGCTGCGCCATCGATCCTCGCGACACCCAGGCCACTCGTAACGCCTCGCCGGCGAACAAAATTGGATTTTGGGCCAGCGTGTAATAGACCGTGCTACCGATGTGGACAATCCGAATGCCGTAAGGCCCCAACGGATGGAATCCGGCGCCGCCGCCGACCAGACACACACAGAGCAGGGCGTTCGCCTGAAAGCCCGACCCCAGCCGCCATCGGGAGAGCGCCGGAACCACGGCGGCGGAGAAACACCACCACCACAGACCGATCCCCACCGCCTGAATGCCGAGGAAGAGCACCAGCCGCCCTGCCCATTTCCCAACGGCCTCCAGCTCCGCGCCGGTTTGTTTCAGCGCCTGCGCGTTGGTCTCCTCCGTCGTCGCCGCAGGCCCGAACAGATCCCCGAGGTATTCGAGAAACACGAAATCCATATGTTGCCGATTGAAGCCGTAATACCCCATGTCGACACACAAGAGGACGAACAGCAGCACCCCGAACAGAACACAGCTCACGTGCAGGGCCGGCCGGAACGACAGGGCGAATAACCGTGCAGAGCCTCGCAGGCCGGTCCATCTTTGCCTCAATAATGCCCATCCCCCTGCGCCGATCGCGGCCAATACCAGTGCAAAAGTAGCGGTGATGAAATCTCCCCGCACCCCGACTGCCAGCGTCTTGAGGAGAAGCGCGAGCGTGGGCGTTTCCTGGGCGAACGCATCACGGAGCAGGAAGACACGCTCGGCCATTTGCATCACGACGAAAAGGATCCACCAGAAAAGCACCGTCTTGCGGATCGAGGACCGCGCCTCAGTTGATCGTTGCATCATGGCGCGATCACCCGTCGATAGACCCGCTCCAATTCATCCACCATACGGTCGATCGAATAGGAACGTTCCACCATCTGACGGCCGTGCCGGCCCATCGCCGCACGCAGATCGGGATCGGCCAACAACCGCCCTATCCGATCGGCCAGCGCATCGGCATCGCGCGGCGGCACGAGGAACCCAGACTCCCCATCAGCCACGACATCGGGAATCGATCCGGTCGTCGTCGACACGACCGGGAGGCCGATCGCCAAGGCTTGCATCAACACCTGCGGAATGGTATCCCCTTCGATCGTGGGAATTACGAACAGATCCAACGACCGAAACACATCCAGCAGATCGTCGCGAAATCCCAACATGCGGACATCGGCAGTCAACCCGAGGCGTTCGATCTGCGCGCGGATGTTCTGCTCCTCCGGGCCTTCGCCCACGATGAGAAAGGCCACCCCCTGGTGCTGCTTCAACACCTTGGCGGCCGCCTCGACAAAATAGGTATGCCCCTTATAGTCGCGCAAGTAGGAAATGAGTCCGACCAGTTTGAAGCCGGACGGAATCCCGAGTTCGGACCGGATATCGTGCAGGGGTTTGGCCGGCGAGAAGTATTCCACGTCCAGACCGATGGGAAAGGCGGCCACCCGGTCCGGCGCCAACCCGTCCCGATGAATGAGATCCTGGCGGTTCCGTTCTCCGCCGGTCACGATGACCATGTCGAACAGGCGCCGGTACAACAGATGCGTAGCCCTATTGTTCGTGAGCGGCGCGGAAATATGCCGGGTGCGAATGACTTTGGGACGCGGATCGACCAGGCGTGCCGCCAGCGCCGCAATCCAGCTGTCACGCGAGCTGTTCACATGGACGATGTTGGGACGTTCCCGCTTCAACAGACGGCGAAAGGCGAGGATCGATAGAGGCAGGCGCCATTGCTGCATCATAAAGGGTTCGACCGGCAGCCCGCGCTCTCTGGCCATCGCCATGATGGGACTGTGTGGCTCTAAGACGAGCCGCAGGCGGTGGCCGCGCTTCAATAACCGCTCGGCATGCAACAGGACCGCCAGTTCCTGCCCGCCTACCGTCCTGCTGGATTCCGCAATCAGAATATTCACAACGATCCCTGCCTCGGTGACCGGTTAAGTTGCTGCTGCACGGCGCGAATGACCTGCTCCGGTCGCACTGCGGTCAGACATTCGAGCGTTACGGCACGAAAACAATCCCGGCGAAAACAGGGACTGCATTCCACCGCATGCGACAGGACGAGATGCCCCCTACCATAGGGCCCCGTTCTGGTCGGATCAGTCGGCCCGAATAACGCCACCACCGGCGTCCCCACCGCCGCCGCAATGTGCATCGGTCCGGAATCGTTGGTGATCAAGACAGCCGCCTGTCGCAACAAACTGGGCAGCAAGCCTACAGGGGTCTGTCCCGTGAGATCAACCGCTTTCGTGCGCATGAGCGCCATCACCGCGAGAGATTCCGGCCGCTCAGCCGCTCCTCCGATGAAGACGATCGGCAACGCATGCGCCTGAGACAGCTGGTCCGCGGCCTCGGCAAAATGCTGCGGAGGCCAGCGTTTGGTCTCCCAGCGCGCGGATGCGTTGATCGCGATCCAAGGCAAGGAGGATACAACGCCAGCTCTGGTGAGGATCGCCTCCACAGACTGCCGATCTTCTGGACGATCGATAAATTCGAAGAGAGGCTGCGCCGGACGCTCCGCACCGAGCGCCTCCGCCACCAACAGGTACCGATCGACCGCATGCATGGGTGCATCCGGAACCTCGACCCGCTGAGTATAGAACAGCGGGCTGCCCTCACGCGCGTTGGCAAATCCTATCCGACGGCCACAACCGGTCACCCAGGCCATGGCGCCGCTCCGGAGGAGCCCTTGCAAATCAACAACCAGATCAAACCGAGCCGCGCGAAGTTCAAGCACCCGGCCCAACCAGCCTGTCAGCCCCGTCTCCACTGCGCAGACCTGATCGACTCCGCATATGACTTCCACCAACGGCGCCCATTGCCGCTTCACCAGCCAGGTCACCTCAGCGTGAGGAAAATGCGCGCGTAAGGCAGCTACGGTCGGCATCGTATGTACGATGTCGCCAAGAGAACTCGGTTTGATAAGCAGGAGTCGGCGTACAGGGTCGGTCATTAAGCCACCAGAGACGACGCTACGATCAGAGAGGCACCTGTGAGGCAGCCGGCCTGCAGGTCGCATGCGCGAGAATCCACTCAACCGCATGCGGTAAGGCATCGGCCACATGGTCCGGCGACAGACCGCGATCGGTCAGGTCGGCCAACGTCTCCGTCCCCGACGGTCCGGTCATGACCAGCAGGCTCTGCACGCCGACCTGTTTCGCCAGCTCGACGTCACGCGCGCTGTCCCCAATGAGATAGGCGCGACTCAGATCCACCTGCAATTCGGCGACGGCCCGCTCGATCATTCCCGGGGCAGGCTTGCGACAATTGCATTGATCATCGGGATGGTGAGGACAAAAATATAGCCCATCGAGCGTCACCTTATCTTCGGCCAGCAACTGGCGCAGCTTGGCATGAATGGCTTCAAGATCCTTGGCGGCAATATATCCTCGCCCCACCCCGGACTGATTCGTCACGACGACTAGGCGCGCGCCGGCCTGCTTGAGCCGGGCGAGAGCTGCTCCTACGCCCGGCAGCAGTGCCATCTTCTCGGGAGACTTGACGTAGCCGGTATCTTCATTCAGCGTGCCGTCACGATCCAGGAACACCGTGACTCCCGCCAGCGAAACAGGGTCGATGCTGCGCCGCGAAGACGCCGGTTCGGGTAACAGGAGAGGAGCTGCGAGCGGCAGATGCTGCAGGGCCGCGCCATATACTTGCTCCACCGTCACGCCGGTCATACAGCGGTGATCGATGGGACATTCTCGCAGCAAGCAGGGCGCACAAGAAACCGGCTGCCGGACTAACTTCGCTTCGACTCCATAGGGTGATGTGGTTTGCCAATCGGTCGGGCCGAACACGGCCACCAGCGGGACCTTGAAAGCCGCCGCCACATGCATAGGCCCCGTATCGTTCGTCAGAAACAACTGGCAGCGCTTCACGAGCGCCATCAATTCTCGCACCGTGGTCTGCCCGGAACAGACGACCGTGCGCGTCTTGATCTGTTCGGCGATCGCTTGCCCTAACCGTTCTTCGCCCTTGGCACCTAGGATGGCCACGCCGACTCTGGCACCGGATTGAGCCTGCATATCCTTTAACACGCGATTGACGACCTCAGCATACCGGTCTGGCAACCATCTTTTGGCATGGCCATAGGTCGAGCCTGGATTCACGCCGATGACCAGATCTGACGCGCCGATCCCGGCATCAGCCAACCGTTTGGTGATCGACGCAGATTCTTCCGGCGTGACGAATAGGCGCGGAGCCGGCGCGGAACCATGGCCTCCCAGGGGCTTCAACAGATCCCAATAGTACTCGACCTGATGTCGCTGGCCGTTTCGTGACGGCAAGGACACCGGGTCCGTCAGGAACAGACTTCGGCCGTCTGTCGCATACCCGAAGCGTCGAGGGATGCCTGCCAAGAAACTGATCAGGGCCGCCTCAAACGCATTCTGAAACAAAATGGCGAGATCGAATCGATGGCGGCGCAACACGCCGGCAAGAGTCCATTTCCCGGTGAGCCCCGCATGGCGTCCCCGGTCGTCATAGACCAGCGTCCGATTCACGGCCGGGTGCTGCGCCAGCAGGTCAGCAATCGCCGGCTTGACGAGCAGCGTGATTTCGGCGTGAGGGAAAATCGTACGCACCTGGCTCAAGGCAGGCTCGCACATGACGGCGTCTCCCAGCCAATTGGGGCCGCGGACGACGATGCGATGAATCCCTTCCTTACGCATATCCTGCCTTCGTCGCCGACGGATCGAGACGCAACAACTGCTCCAATTGATCGTGCCCCGTCAGAATCTCCGTCCGGAGCCTGATGGCCCAGCAGGAATCATTGGAGCCCAGAAACGGCGCGACCTTGTCGGCATCCTTCTCGGTCGTCAGCAGCAGATCCGCGCCACAGGCTTTCGCTTTGGCTCGAATGGTCTCCACCATGACATGGGTATAGTGCACATGATCAGGAAATGCCAGCGTCTCAGCCACTGTCAGACCCAACCCCGCCACCAACGCATGAAAAGACTCGGCATTGCCGATCCCGCTGAAGATGACGGCCAAGCGACCATGAAACGCTGCCAACGGACGCCGCTCTTCCCCACCGACGCGTCGAAAATCCTCAGCAGGAAATCCCACATGAATCGGAGGCGGGAGTGAGCCGCAGGCCTCGAGCAGATGACACCACACAGCTTCCGCTTCCTGCTCCTTCCCGGCCCTGGTGATCAAGACGGCCGTCGCGCGCGCAGCCGCCGAGAGCGGTTCTCGCAATCGCCCGATCGGCAATGCGGCCTGAATACCCGCGAGGTCCGTGGCATCTACCAGCAATAGATTCACATCGCGATGGAGTTGAAGATGCTGAAACCCGTCATCCAACAGAAAACAATCCACCGGCAGGCGACTCAGCACCCATTGGCCGAGCGCATAGCGGTCTGCGCCGACCGCTACCACGGCTTGAGGACAGCGGCGTGCGATCAGATAGGGCTCATCCCCGGCTTCCTCCGGTCCAACGAGAACGCGCTGTCCGTCGGACACCAGGAGCTGACGCGCCTGGCTCCGGCGCCGATACCCGCGACTCAGGACCGCCACTCGCTTTCCCTGGGCCGTCAGCTGTTCGACCAGGTGCATGACCACAGGTGTTTTCCCCGTCCCCCCCACCGTGAGATTCCCCACGCTGATCACGGGACGAGGCAAGCGATGCGTGCGGAACCAGCCTCGCTCATAACCCCACAGCCGAAAATGAGCCACGAGTTCGTAGGGAAACCCGAGCCACCTCAACCAGGACCGGAGCCGCACCGACATACTCGTCGCCATCACGATTGCCGACTCGACAACTCCCGCGATCGATCTGCCGCCCTGGACTCCGTTGGAGCCGCTCGTCCTGGGAGAAACGTACCAATGATGTCCGCCGTTCGCTGGAGTGCGCCTTGGTTGTCCGCGACGACCTGCTGCGCCGCCTGCCCCATCCGTCGCAAGGCATCCGGATCGCGAAGGAGTTCCCGCAAGGCCTGCGCAAGATGTTGCGCATCCTGCACGACTCCCCCCCCTTGAGCGTTCGACAACAACGCAGCCACCTCGGCGCAGTGATCGGTATGCGGGCCGAAAAAGACCGGTTTCCCCCACACCGCCGGTTCCAAGAGATTATGGCCTCCCACCGGCGCCAGCGTGCCTCCGACAAAGGCCACTACTGCTTCACGGTAGAGTAAAGCCAATTCACCGCGCGTATCCAGGACGAGCACCCGCGGTCCGGTCCCGGCCATCTGCCCTGCGCCGCCCGTACTGCGACGGGAGACCGTGAGCCCTCTGGCTCGCACCATCTGCTCGACCTGCGTCGCCCGTTCGATATGGCGAGGCGCCAGAACCAATCTGAGGTCTGGGAATTCAGGGCTCAGCGCCTGATAGGCGGCGACGATGGCTTCTTCCTCTCCGGGATGCGTGCTCCCAGCCACCAACAACTGTTCCCGGTCGGTCAGCCCCAACAAGGCTTTCGACAGGGCACTGCCGTCGGCACTCGCCTGCGGAACCGGCTGATCGAATTTGATATTGCCGGTACAACGAACCCGCGACGGCTCCGCCCCCAGCGCGATCACCCGCTGTGCGTCCCTCTCCGACTGCATGAGGCAACAGCTGATCATGTTCAGCATCGTACGATAGAAATCCCGGATCACCGGCAGCCGCTGTCGCTCGAACGAACGCGTGGACAACCGTCCGTTGACGAGAATCGACGGAATGTTCCGCCGCCGCAAACTCCGCAGGAGATTCGGCCAGAGTTCCGTCTCGACAAACACATAGAGGGTGGGCCTGAGCTGGTCGATCACCTGGTTGACGACCCAGGGAAAATCCAGCGGAGCGTAACGATGCTCGGCAACACCCTCCAGCCGCTGCTCCACCGCCTCACGTCCGGTTTCGGTCACGGTCGACACGACCAGTCTCGCCTTGGGATCACGCCGGTGTAGATCGCGCACGAGCGGCGCCACCGCCACGACTTCGCCCAACGACACCGCATGAATCCATATGACGCAGGCCGACTCGCCGGCAGGCTGCTTCGAAGATTTCTCCGCAACCAGCCCCAATCGCTGAGGGAGCCCACGGCGACATCGCTGCTTGGCTAGCAAGACGAACAGAATAACCGGGGAAGCAAGGAGCAGAAGGCTATTATACAGCAGGTACCACATTACGGACCGGCCCGCAGGACCGCCGCTTCGGCCTCGATCGTCATGCGGTTCAGTGTCTCTTCCAACTCCCGGCGATGGCGCTCCAAGTCGTCAGTGGAGGAGTCGGGCGGGATGGCGATCGGCGGCCCGAATAGAATGCGCCCCCGCGTGAACGGATAGGGCATGATGAAGCGATCCCAGCTCGCAAAAAGTTTTTTTTTGAGCAGCCAAACGCCATGGGGACGATCGGCAACCCGGTGGCCCTGGCCAGCTGCACCACTCCCACCTTGGCAATCTGGCGCGGGCCTTTCGGTCCATCGGGCGTGAGCACCAAATTGTATCCCGAGCGGCCGAGGCGAATCAGTTTCCGAAAGGCCTCCGCGCCTCCTCTGGTGCTGGACCCGCGAACCGCCTCCAGGCCGAACCGCGCCACGATGCGGCGGATCAATTCCCCATCGCGATGTTGGCTGATCAACACATGGGCCTCAAGCCCAGGAAAGGCCAACGGCATCATCAGTTGCTGGGCATGCCAGAAGGCGAGGATCACCCGTTTCCCCTGTGCGAATCTCCGGGACAGATGCTCCGCCCCCTCGACGTGCAGCGTCATCGTCCGGCTCAACAGCCGAATCACATGATAGCCGACCGGCGGGACCACCGCGACTTTGAGAGCATTCGTCACACGCGTCAGCACAGCCTGTTTCGGAAGAGGAGTCGCCGATGGATCATTCGTCATACGTCCGCTCATCCCCCCCTCCGGCAAGTCGTTACTCCGGAATCGCATCGGCAAACTGCATCGCGTGCAACCGCTTGTACATGCCGCCCTTCCGCAGCAATTCTTCATGCGACCCGACTTCGACGATCGTGCCTCGATCCAAGACCACGATACGATCGGCATTTTGAATCGTGGACAGGCGGTGGGCAACGACCAGGGTCGTCCGGTTCTGCATCAAATTGGCCAGCGCCATTTGTACGATCCGTTCCGACTGCGTGTCCAGCGCCGAGGTCGCTTCATCCAAAATCAAAATCGGCGGGTCGCGGAGAATGGCCCTGGCGATCGCCAGCCGCTGGCGCTCGCCGCCTGACAGCTTGAGCCCGCGCTCTCCGATCAAGGTGTCATACCCCTCCGGCATCCGGACGATGAACTCATGGGCATAGGCCAGCTGTGCGGCCTGCATCACGTCCTCCGGCGTGGCGCCCTGCCGCCCATACCCGATGTTGTTGAGGACCGTATCGTCGAACAGCACGACTTCTTGCGACACAATCCCAATTTGGCCGCGCACCGAGCTCAGGGTGCAGCTACGGAGATCCACCCCGTCGATCAGAATCTGCCCGCCGGTCGGATCGTAGAATCTCGGCAATAGGCTTACCAGTGTCGTCTTTCCGCTTCCGCTGCTGCCCACGAACGCAATGACTTCGCCTGCGCGGATTGTTAAGTCGATGCCGGTCAGCGCCGAATCACTCTGGCCGTCATACCGAAATGCGACCTGCCGGAACTCGAGGGAGCGAGAAATCGACGGCAGATCCTTTTGCCCCCCGTTGGCATCCTGCTCAGTCGGCAGATCGAGCACTTCAAAGACCCGTTCGGCGGCCGCGAGTGCCTGCTGCACCGTGTTGTTGGCGCCCGACAGTCTTCTGATCGGCGTATATGCCATGAACATGGCAGCCAGAAACGAGAAGAAGGCGCCGGGGGTCATTTCGTCATGGATCACCAGGTAGCCTCCGTACCAGATAATCCCCGCCACGCCGAGCACGCCGATGACCTCCATATGCGAGGAACCCAGCGAGGAGACCTGAATGGCCTTCATGGTCGTATAGATGAAGGCGTCGTTACTCTGTCGAAACCGCTTGGCTTCTTCCTCTTCCCGTCCGAACGACTTCACCATCCGGATACCGGCCAGGGTTTCCTGGAGCGTCGAGGCCATGTCCCCCATCCGCTCCTGTCCGCGCGTGGCAAGGTTCCTCAACCGCTGTCCCATCCGCACCATGGTCACGACGGAGAGGGGTACGACGATCATCGAGACCATCGCCAATTTCCAGTTTTGGTAGACAATCACGCCGATCATCGCCAGGAACGTCAGTCCCTGCTGGAACAAATCTTTCAAGACCCCGGCGACGGCGTTGGCCATCTGATTCACATCGTTGATGACACGCGACACCAAGCGACCGGACGTGTTGGTATCGTGGAATCGAACCGGCAACTGAACCAGCTTGGAAAAGAGCTGTTCCCTGATGTCACCGATCACCTGGTTCCCGACATAATTCATCAAGTAATTCTGGCCGTAGTTGAACACGCCCTTGAACACCGCCACGGCAAGAATGGCGATGGGCAGCACCAGCAACAGGCTTTCATCTTTGCTGATGAACAGGCCATCGAGAACCGGGCGAACCAGCCAGGCGTAGGCGGCCGAGAGTCCAGCCACGAGCAGCGCGCAGATGAACGCCGCCCCCAGCCGAAATCGGTAGGGATCCAGATACTTGAGTAGGCGGAGATAATGTTTCATAGTCGGCACTCGGCCAGAACCGCTTCCGCAGCGCGACGCGAGGCCCCGGGGGGGCCCAACGCCTGTCGTACCGACAACAAGGCGGCCTGCATGTCCTGATACGCGCGAGAATCCGCCAACAACCGTTCGGTTTCTTGCATCAGTCGCTCCGGTGTCGCCTCATCATGAATCAATTCCGGCACGATCCCCCGCCCCGCGACCAGATTGGCCAATCCAATCCAGGGCACCCGGATCAACAGGCGCGCCAGCCGGTACGTGATCCAGGAGGAAGCCCGATAGAACAAGATCATGGGAGTTCCCACCACCGCCGCCTGCAATGTGGAGGTTCCCGACTTGACGACGAGAAGGTCCGATGCCGCCATGACTTCACTGGCCTGGTTGCGAAAGACCCGAATGGGAACCGGACTCTCCCGCACGAACCCCTCGAGAAGCTGGTCTTGAATCGAGGAGGCCTGCGCCAGGATAAATTGCATGGCCGGGTGCCGTTCCGCGAGGCGCTTCACCGTCTCCAGCAACAGCGGCATATGTTCATGCAATTCGCCCTTTCGACTGCCCGGAAACAGTCCGATCACCGGTCCCGCGTCCGACAAGCCGAACTGTCGGCGCAGCGCCTGCCGGTCGTAGGACGGAGCCACCTCGTCCAGAATGGGATTGCCGACAAACGTGCAGCGCACGCCGGATTTTTTGTAGAGCGCCTCCTCGAACGGAAGAATCGCGAGCACGTGATCGACGCGCTGCTGAATCCAGCGCATCCGCCCCTGGCGCCAGGCCCATACCTGCGGGGCAATGTAGTACAGGACTTTGAGACCGCAGGCCTTGGCCACCCGTGCAAAATGAAAATTCAGACCGGGATTGTCGATCAATACGACAAGATCCCAGCGCTCCCCCTTGATCAGTCGCCTGATCCGTGAGATTCGCTGCAGCAACGCTTTCACCGCAGACAGGCCGATGAGGCCCATCACATCCAGTTGAGGGATATCCTTGACCAGTTCCGCGCCGGCCGCCTGCATCGACGCGCCGCCAATGCCGACCACCTGCAGGGAGGGAGACAGTTCCTTCAACGCCTTGACCAAGTGAGCTCCGTGCAGGTCGCCGGAGGCTTCTCCGGTCACGATTAAAATGCGCGGCATGTCGATCTTCTCACGCGGATGGACACAGAGGGAACACCGTTACACATTCTCCAGGCCGGACGCCACTCCCGATGCATGGTCCTCCGAATGGCGTTGGGTAAATTGACCGATGGCTTCCAGCACAAGACCGGCTAAAGTGAGCGCCGCCTCGCCATCCTCGCCGGAGACGACGGGACGCGACCCGGTCGTCACCGCCTGGATGAACGACTCCAATTCGAGCCGCAACGGCTCTTCATCTCCGGCATGGTACGGTTCGACGTCGATCGTCGGCCGCGATCCGCTGCCCAGCGTGCGGCGGAACACGACGGCCTGGCGCGTTTGGAAATCGATCGACACGTAGCGGTCGCGCTGAAAAACCCGCAGGCGGCGCATTTTGTTCGTCGAGACGCGGCTCGCCGTCAAATTGGCAACGCATCCGCTCGCGAAGGCAATGCGGGCGTTCGCGATATCGATATTGGACGAGAGCACAGGAACACCAGCCGCTCGGACCTCTTCGACCGGCCCCGGATTGAAAGACAGCACCAGGTCCAGATCGTGAATCATCAAATCCAGCACCACATCGACGTCGGTCCCACGTTCCCCGAAGGCACTTAACCGGTGACATTCGATAAAGGCGGGACGTTCGATATGGGAACGCATGCGCTGCATGATCGGGTTGAACCGCTCGCTATGTCCGACTTGCAAGAGACAGCCGCGTCGTGCGGCCAGTTCAACCAATTCATGGGCTTCCGCCGGCGTCACGGCAATCGGTTTTTCGACCAGCACATGCTTGCCGGCTTCCAGGCTGGCCTTGGCCGTCGCGAAATGCGCGGATGTCGGGGCGGCTATGCTGACGATATCGACCTGCTGCAAAAGGTCGTTAAGATGGGTCCAGGCCTGCACGCCATGCCGGTCGGCAATCAACTTGGCCCGACTCGGCTCCGCATCGAAGACCCCTACCAGCGTCGCGCCCGGGAGATTCGCATAATGCCTGGCATGGTGCTGCCCGAGATGCCCGACGCCGATCACCCCGGCTCGAAGCCGCTTCATCAAGGTCTGCTCCGCATCGCGTCTGCTTCCGTTCCTGTGCCGGATGACATCATATCAACCCGACGATGGCGATTCCGGCGCGGTTCGCCTTGGCGATCGTCTCGTCACGGTCCAGGAGGATGCCGCGCCCTGCTTCAAGTGCCAACACCGATGCCTTGACGGTTTCCATCACCTCGATCGTGCGGGGGCCGACGGCCGGCAGGTCGAACCGGAGATCCTGCTGAGGCTTGCATCGCTTCACCACTACGGCGCCCTCACGCGCCAGTTCTCCGCCACGGAGGATCGCCCCATCCGTTCCCTCCACGGCTTCGACGGCGACGATCACACGATCCTTCACCACGACGCACTGCCCGATATCCAAGGCCCCGACCTGTTTTCCCACGTCCCACCCGTAGCGGATATCCTCCCATTCTTTCTTGCTGGGTTTGCGCGTTGTGAGCGTGCCCTGTTCGACGAGAATACCTTGAAGCCCAAAGGTGGATTCGCGGATCTGAATGCCTTCGCTCTCGATTTCCTCGGCCACCGTACGAAGAATGTCGTCATCTTTCAGGTGAATCAACCGGGCGGCCAGAGCCAGGGCGCGGAAGTCCGGCCGGACGGTGGTAAATACATGTGTCTTCCTGATGCCTCCCAGCATCACGGCTTGCCGGACGCCGTCGGTCTTCAGCAGCTTGATCAACTTGTTGAACTGTCCGATCTTGATCCAGTGAATCCGATCGACGTACCGCTCCAACTCCGGTTCCGTTTCGCCTTCGTGCGCCACCGCGGACACGGAATAGCCAAGCTTCCTCGCATTCTCGGCAAAAATGATCGGAAAGCGGCCGTTGCCCGCGATGAGTCCGATCCGCGGGCGGTCGGACGCCTGTTTTTTATGGCCTCCGTGCTCGACCACTGCCTACTCCTCTTCGCCTTCCTGGTTTTTGCCGACCGAACGGCAGATGCCACGCTTAGTCCTTTCCATGAAATCGGCGACCTGCATGACGTCCTGGCTTCCTTGGAAGGTGTCGCGCGCCAGCTTGACGGCTTCGGCCACCCGATGTCCCGATCGAAACAGCAATTCGTACGCCTGCTTCAGGGCCGCGATGCGATCGGTCGAAAAGCCGTGCCGGCGCAGACCGATCGAGTTCAACCCGTACATGCGGGCGCGATATCCACCTGCCGCCCGCATGAAAGGGGGCAGATCCTGGCCGAGCGCGCAGCAGCCTCCGACCATGGCATAGGCGCCGATACGCACGTACTGGTGAATGCCCGAGAGCCCGCCGACGATGGCATGGTCCCCGATGGTGATATGCCCGGCCAAACTCGCCGCATTCGCCAGAATGAGATGATTTCCGAGGTGACAATCATGTGCCACATGCACATAGGCCATCAGAAAGTTGGAATGGCCGATGCTGGTGATGCCGCCGCCTTGCACGGTCGCGCGATTCACCGTGACGTATTCGCGCAAAATGTTGTCATGGCCGATCACGACCTTGGTCGGCTCGCCCTTATACTGCATGTGTTGCGGCGGTCCTCCGACCGACACAAAGGGATGCAATTCGCATCGCTGCCCGATATCAGTCCATCCATCGATGCATACATGGGACAACACTCGCGTGCCGGCGCCGATCCTGACGTGTTCACCGACGACGGAATAGGCTCCCACTTCCACGTCGTCCTCGAGCACCGCTTTGGGATGGATCACCGCAGTCGGATGTATCTTCACTCACACCTCCTCGCCATCGCCCTCTTTTCCTGTTCAACGCACATGCGGCGTCGTCCATGAAGACTCGGGTTACTGGCCCCCCGCTGCCTTCTCGTCCGTCACCATGGCAGTGACTTCCGCTTCGCACACCAATTCGGTTTCGACGAAGGCTCGTCCCTGCATCTTCCAGAATGGGGGGCGCTTCTTGATGACATCGACTTCCAATCGGAGAATATCTCCCGGCAGGACGGGCTTCCTGAATTTCGCCGCATCGATCCCCGTGAGGTACACCACCGGACGGCCGACCGACCCGAGCGACTTGAAGGCCAGCACGCCGCCGACCTGGGCCAGGGCCTCGAGTATCAAGACTCCCGGCATGACCGGGCGGCCGGGGAAATGCCCTTGGAAAAACGGTTCGTTGATCGACACATTTTTGATGCCCACGATACGGCGGTCCGGATCCAGCTCGCGAATACGATCGACGAGCAAGAACGGATACCGGTGGGGAAGGATCGCTTGAATCTCAATGCTGTCCATCACTGACATCAGCCCCGCCTCCTGTGTTGCGTAGACGACTGCGACGACCTGGCTACCTGTTCTGCCGATCAAACTCCTTGATGATCTGCTCCGTGAGATCGACTGACGGGTGGCTATAGAGCACAATCTTGACCGTCGAGTCGCTCCCTTTGTCGATGACGGCTGTATATCCCTCTTTTTGAGCCACCGCCGACGCCGCGGCGTGGATCTTTTGGGCATACTCCGCAACCATCGCTCGTTGTTTTTCCTGTACTTCACGATTGAAGTCCTGAATCCGCCGCTGATAGGCCTCGAGCTTCGTCCTGAAATGCTCCTGTTTCTCCTTGCGAACCTCCTCAGAGAGATTCGCGTCCTGGACCCCCTTCTCGAGCTCTTTCAATTCCTGGTCGTCGGAGTCGATGATTTTCTGACGCGTGGTGGAATAACTTTTGAGATCGTCGAGGGCGCGCTTCCCGGCCACGCTCCGCTCAATGACCTGCTGCTGGTCCATCATCGCCACCTTCAGACGCTCCGCAGCCTGGGCGGGCTGCGCCAGCCATGTCAGCAGCACCTGCACGACACCAACTACGATCCACATTCGTCCATTCATGGAGTCCCTCATCATGGGTAGGTTTTATTGAATTCCTCGATCAATTGCGACGACACATCCACCGCCTCGTCGAAGTACATCGTCGGCCCCCCACGCCCGCGATCGAAAATCGCCTGCAGCTCCAGGCGCTTGGCCACCTTGCCACACATGGCTTCGATCTTGTCGCGAAAGCCGTCCAACACATCCTTTTGCTTGTCCTGCACTTCGCGATTCAGGTCGGTGACCTTCTGCTGGTATTCCGCCATGCGGCGCCGGAATTGTTCTTCCCGTTCACGCTTGGCATTGGCACTCAGCACACTGCCCTGCTTCATGAAATCTTCTTCCATCCGACGCAACTCTTTTTCCTCCAACTCGATGAGCGCCTGCCGATTCTTCGCAAAGGACGCCAACATCTCCTTCGCCTTTTTCCCCACGTTGGTCTCGCTCAGCACCCGCTGAGGATCCACCACTCCGATACGCGTTGATGCCGGCACCGTCGAATGGTTCGACCGACACCCGCCGACCAGCAACGCCGTGGCCAGGAGCGCCACACAGCATCCGGCCCACCCGGCGCCCCTCAACCCTGTACGGAACACTTGTCCACCCATTCCGGTGATTCCTTTCTCGGACACACTTCACGCAGAACGCCTCAGAACAGCGATCCAATCGTAAACTCAAAGACCCCCATGCGCTCGGTCGGCCGGGGATCGAGATTGATTCCGTACGCCGCCCGCAGTGGGCCAAATGGGGAAATCCACCTGGCCTCGAAACCGGCCGCGCTCCGCAGTTTATTAAACTGCACCGGCTCGTTGTCATCGAATCCGTTGCCATAGTCGAAAAAGATCACGCCGTTCAATTTCGCTTCGGACGATATCGTAAAGATAAAATCGTTGTTGAAAATGAGCTCCTTGGCGGCACCCAACAGGGACCCGTTCGGCGTCACGGGACCCGCCCGTCCGAACACGAACCCGCGCATGGTGTTGATGCCTCCGACGAAAAACCGCTCGGTTAAGGGAATGGGCTTGCCCCCGATTCCCTCTGTTTGCCCGTAGCGAACATGCACCGAGAAGCGCGTGTCATAGATCAACGGCGTATATTTGATCACATCGGCATACAATTTATAAAAGTGGTTCGACCCTCCAAGAGCGGGAGTGCCGTAGTCGGCGCCGAGGCTCAGTCGCCATCCGGTCCGAGGGTCCAGATAGTAGTCCCGGGTATCCCGAAAGATGGACGTGCGAATGCCGGTCGAGGATTGCGACCCCAGCTGACTGCAGATCAACGGAATCAGGTCCGGGCACAAGCCCGGCTCAGGATCTCGGTAGGTGAGTTGCTCACCGAAAAGGCTAACGCTCGCATTCACATACTCCGACAACCATCGGCTCCAGGTCGCACTCACGCCCGACTTCGATTCGAAATAGGAAATGTAATTGGTCATCGTCCGATAGATATCCAACTGCAAGGCATTGTAGGAGTCGTTCACATAGGGATTGCGGAAGGTGACCAATCCCAAGGACCGCTGCTGACCCAATTGTCCGCGGATACGCCCCAGCCAGCCGTTGCCGCCGAGATTGCCTTCGGTGATATCCGCAATCGCGACCAACTTATCCAGCGTGCTGAATCCGCCGCCGATGCTGAACTGGCCGGTCGGCTTCTCTTTGACTTTCACGTTGAGATCGACCTTGTCGACATCGACCTGCTGCGGCAGAATTTCCACGGTCTCGAAAAAGTTGAGATTGTTCAACCGCTGAAAGCTGCGTTTTAACGCCAGGGTATCGATGACATCCTGCTCATCCAACCGCAGTTCCCGGCGCACCACGTTGTCGCGTGTCTTGTCGTTACCGTTGACGTGGATCTCTCGGATCCGCATCATCTCCCCTTCCTTCACATTGAGGAGAATCGTGGCCGTGCGCGTATTGTTGTCGGGCGTCACGTTCGGAACCACGTCGGCGAAGGCATACCCCTTGGCGCCGTACATGTCCGTGATGCGCGTGATTTCCCCGCGAATCTTGGCCCGCTGAAAAATTTCGCCGGGTTTGATATTCAACCCTTCCCGCAATTCATGATCCTCGAAGACCGTATTCCCGCGAAAGCCCACTTCCTGCACGATGAACGGCTCACCCTCGACGATCGAATAGCTGATCTCAAACCATTTTTTGTCTTCGCTGAGTTCCAGGGACGGCTGGCTGATCTGCACGTTTAGGTAGCCCTTGTTCAAATAGACTTCCCGCATGCGTTCGATGTCGTTGCCGAGTTCCTCGCGCTTGAGCACGCCGGCATCGGAGAGCAGCGACGGCACCTTCAGCTGCGTGATGATTCCATACCACGGAATCCATTCGCGGGTCGCCGTCACCTTGAACATTTCTTCCTTGGTCACGGCCCGCATGCCCTCGAAATTGATGTGTCTGACCTTGGCCTTGGTGCCTTCCTTGATGAAATACGTCAGCCGCTTCCGGTCTTCATCCACCGCCTGAATCACGGGGATCACCTGGCAGTTGAAAAACCCGTCTTCTTGATAGGCGAGCCGGATCTTCTCCGCGCTCTCCTTGGCTTGCTGCTGGTCGAGAAACGTTTGGCTCTTGATGGTAATCTTTTCTTTGAGCTTATCGTCGCTCAATTCCTCGTTCCCATCGAACACGATTTCTGTAATGAAGGGCTTTTCCCGGACGACAAACACGACGGCCACGCCGCCTGGACCGGGTTCCGTCTCGACCTGCACATCCTCGAAGTAGCCGGTTCCATACAGAATTTTGACCTGCTCACGGAGCGCGTCGGCGGTAAAACGGTCGTTCGCCTTGAGCGTGAGACGCCCCTCGATCGCCTGCAATTCAATGCGTTTCTGGCCACGGATCGTGGCCGATGTCACCAGCGGCACGCCGTCCTGCGCGTACAGGAGTTCTCCCGCACCGATCGTGTAGAGCACCACTAGCGCAAGAAAGAAAATCGGCACCCATCGCCTGCCTCCCGCCTTGATCACCGCAATCCTTCTGTACCGCCTGGGAATGCAAGCACTGGTTGTACCGGACCTCGAGATAGGAAACCGTCAGGTTCCGTGTCACGTCCCTTGCGCCGAGCCGACCGACCCCGCGCTGGCACCTGCGAACTGTCACCTTTACCATCACCGATGCGCCGCTTTCTTTGCAGCACCACCGCACATCTGCAGGAAAACTCTCGGATTATATTGACCACATTTTTCAATGTAAAGGAGTTTCCCGGCACAGCGACGCATCTGCAACCACCGAAAAGACCGGACGAAATCTTGACTTCACCTACCCCATCACATACTATCGCCCATATGACTCGCACAGACGTACGTAAAGCTATTATTCCCGCTGCCGGACTGGGCACACGCTTCCTTCCCGCCACCAAAGCCTCCCCGAAAGAGATGCTGCCGCTGGTCGACAAACCGCTGATTCAATATGTCGTAGAGGAAGCCGTCGCGTCCGGCATCGAAGACATCATCATCATCACCGGCCGGGGCAAACGAGCAATCGAAGATCACTTCGACCGCTCGTTGGAATTGGAAGAAAATCTCAAGGGCAGCGGCAAGGGGCAGGTGCTGAATCAGATGCGGCATATTTCAAATCTGGCGAACTTCTGTTACGTCCGCCAACCGGAAGCCATGGGGTTGGGACATGCCGTACTCTGCGCGCAACACCTGATCGGCGATGAGCCATTTGCCGTGATCTTGGGCGATGAAATCATCGACGCGGCGGTCCCCGGCCTCGCGCAACTCATCCATATTTACAAGCAACGCAAAGGCGCCGTCTTGGGCGTGCAGGAAGTTCCGCATCAAGAAGTGAGCCGATACGGCATCATCTCCGCGCGCCGTGTGCGCAACGGGCTGCACCGGGTCGAAGATCTGATTGAAAAGCCCGCGCCCGCCGATGCGCCGTCGAATCTGGCCGTCATCGGACGCTATGTTCTACCGCCGGAAATTTTTCCGATCCTCCGCAAGACTCCCCCGGGCAAGAACGGAGAAATTCAGCTGACCGATGCCTTGCGGCAACTCGTCCGGCACACCCCGATGTTCGCGCACGAAATCCAGGGGCAACGGCATGATGCAGGCGATAAACTCGGGTTTCTCATCGCCACCGTCGAATTGGCACTGAAGAATCCGTCCCTTGGACCTGCGTTCGGCGAGTTCCTGCAACAACGACTCCAACCGGCAGCCAACGATGCGCGTCGTCGCGGCACCGGACGCTCCGGCTCAGGTCGGGTACGCGCCATCAGCTAGCCTTGGGCATGACGGATTACCGTCGCCCAAACCGTGCCACAGCACGACATCGTCACTAAGACTAGACACTCAGCAGACTGGAGCCTCATGGCTGAAGCAGTAGAACAAGATTTTTCAAGCAATCAGAACCTCGAACCGCCGGACCAGCTGCCCCTGCTGCCCGTGCGAGATATCGTGGTCTTCCCCTATATGGTGCTCCCGCTGTTCGTCGGTCGCGAAATGTCGATCAAGGCGATCGAAGCGGCGCTCGCGGGCAACCGCATGTTGTTCCTCGCGACGCAAAAATCCCTGGATGTGGAAAACCCGCAGCCTGACGACATTCACCCGGTCGGCACCGTGGGCATCATCATGCGGATGCTCAAGCTGCCCGACGAGCGCATCAAGATTTTGGTGCAGGGTCTCGCCAAGGGACGGATTGAAGAATACATCCAGAACGATCCCTACTATTCGGTCCGGATCGAAAAACTGGTCGAGGTGAAGCAACCCGGTTCGACGCTGGAAACGGAAGCGGTCATGCGCACCGTCAAGGAGCAAATCGAGAAGATCGTCAGCCTCGGCAAGGTCTTGATCCCGGACGTCATGGTCGTGATCGAGAACCTGGAAGACCCCGGCCGGCTGGCCGACATGGTGGCCTCCAACCTCGGGTTGAAGGTCGACATCACGCAGACCGTCTTGGAGATCGTGGACCCGATTCAACGGCTGCGGCAGATCAGCGAGATTCTCGCCAAAGAGATCGATGTCCTCTCCATGCAACAGAAGATTCAGGCCCAAGCGAAAGGGGAGATGGACAAGACCCAGCGCGAATACTTCCTGCGCGAGCAATTGAAGGCGATTCAGAAGGAACTCGGCGAGTTGGACGAGCGGGCGGAAGAAGTGGCGGAGTTCCGCAAGCGCATCAAAGATGCCAAGATGCCCGAAAAGGTGCTCAAGGAAACCGAAAAGCAGCTCAAGCGGCTGGAAAAAATGCACCCGGATACGGCGGAGTCGGCCACGGTTCGGACCTACCTGGAATGGATGGTCGAGCTACCATGGAATAAAAGGTCGAAGGACAACCTCGACCTGAAGGCCGCCATGAAGGTCCTCAACGAGGACCACTACGACTTGGAAAAGGTGAAAGAGCGGATCGTCGAGTATCTCGCCGTGCGCAAACTGAAAGAGAAAATGAAAGGCCCCATCCTCTGTTTCGTGGGACCGCCGGGTGTCGGCAAAACCTCGCTGGGCAAATCCATTGCGCGCGCGTTGGGCCGCGAGTTCGTACGCATCAGTCTAGGCGGGGTACGGGACGAAGCTGAAATCCGCGGCCATCGTCGAACCTACGTCGGCGCGCTGCCGGGACGGATTATCCAGGGAATGAAACAGGCCGGCACGAACAATCCCGTGTTTATGCTCGACGAAGTGGACAAAGTCGGCATGGATTTTCGTGGAGATCCTTCGGCCGCCCTCTTGGAAGTGTTGGATCCCGAACAGAACAACACCTTCGCCGATCACTACCTCGCTGTGCCCTTCGATTTGACGGAAGTCATGTTCGTCACGACGGCGAACTTGATGGACCCGATCCTGCCCGCCCTGCGGGATCGCATGGAAGTCATCGACATCCCCGGATATACGGAAGAAGAAAAACTCGGCATCGCGCAGAAATATCTGATTCCCCGCCAGATGAATGAACACGGCATCACCGAGAAACACATCCGCATCGCAGAAACGACGATTCGCCACGTCATCTCGCACTACACACGCGAAGCGGGAGTGCGCAACCTCGAACGTGAGATCGCCAACCTCATGCGGAAAGTGGCGAAGAAGGTCGCGGAAGGCAAGACGGACTGCCATTCCATCGATCAAAACAATCTGCACAAATTTTTGGGCGTCCCCAAATTCGTCCCCGAGGCGGAACTCGAAAAAGACGAAGTGGGCGTCGCCACAGGCCTCGCCTGGACGGAAAGCGGCGGCGATGTCTTGTACATCGAAGCAACCGTGATGAAGGGCAAGGGCCAGCTCACCCTCACCGGACATCTCGGCGACGTCATGAAGGAATCGGCCCAAGCTGCCCTCAGTTATGTGCGGTCGCGCGAGAAGACGCTGGGGATCAGCCCCGACATCTTCGCAAAGAACGACATTCACATCCACGTGCCGGCCGGCGCCACCCCCAAGGACGGGCCCTCTGCCGGCATCACCATGGCAACGGCGATCGCTTCCGCGCTGGCACAGATCCCAGTACGGCGCGATCTGGCGATGACCGGGGAAATTACCCTGCGTGGACGCGTCCTGCCGATCGGAGGCCTGAAGGAAAAAATTCTGGCCGCGAAACGGGCCAAGCTGGCGGCCGTGGTGCTTCCGAAACGCAACAAGAAGGACCTGGAGGAAATTCCAAAACATCTACTCAAAGGCATTGAGCTGATCTTCGTCGATACGGTGGACGACGTCATCAAGGTGGCCCTGCGACGACCACTGTCGCGCAAGCCGAGTGCAGCGGCACTGAAGAATCCGCCGAAGAAGCCGGTGCGGGCTGCTACGGCAAAGCGGACGACGGGCTCGCTTCGGAGGAGCCTCCACCTTTCCGCGGCCTCTCCGGCGTTCTCCCTCTAGCATGCCAACAGGCCGATCCCGGCGGACCAGCCCAGTCAGCAGCGAATTCGGCCTGATCCAGCTTCTCCAGGCGCAGGTGGCACAGCCAGACCGGCAGGTGTTCCAAGGGATCGGCGACGACACCGCCATCCTCAAGACCTCGCCCTCCGAGTGGATGCTCATCACGACGGATCTTCTGGCTGAAGGTGTGCATTTCGATCCCGCGACCTCTTCCTTCGAAGACATCGGGTACCGGGCCGCTATCGCCAACTTGAGCGATATCGCCGCCATGGGCGGCACACCCCGCTTCATGCTGGTAGCGATAGCTATCCCTCCGATCTGTTCCACGGGACAGATCCAGCAGCTCTACCGCGGCATAATGCAGGCGGCCAGTCCCTATCGCGTGCGCCTGGTCGGCGGTGACACGTCGGCATCGAAACGCGGACTGTTTCTCAGCATCACGCTCACGGGAACCGTGAAACCGGGTCAGGCCTTGCTGCGAAGCGGCGCCCGAGTCGGCGACCGGCTCTACGTCACCGGGACACTCGGCGACTCCCATGCTGGCCTCGACCTCTTGAGGAAACGCCCCAGCACAGGCCACCCCGTCATGCGACCCACACAGGCCCGGTTTCTTCTGGCGCGGCACCACCGGCCTTCCGCCCGCGTCGCAGAAGGTCTGTGGCTCGTGAAGCATGGGTTTGCCGGTGCGGCGATCGACCTCTCCGACGGGCTGACCGGCGATCTTCGTCATCTCTGTGAAGAGAGCGGCGTGGGAGCAGACATCGTGGCAGCCTCGCTCCCCCTCTCCCCGGCTTGTCGAGCCTATGCCGCGACGCATCACCTCGATGCACGACAGATCGCCTTACAGGGTGGCGAGGACTACGAGTTGCTGTTCACGGTTCCCCTCAGCAAGCAATCACGGTTCGAACGGCTGGCGGCCAGAACCACGTTTCGCTTTACCTGTATCGGCTCGATCACTCCCAAACCGTTCGGCCTACGTGTGCGGACAGACGAGGGTGGGACCCAAACCCTGCCGGTCACCAGTTACGAACATTTTCTCAGACCGTTCTAATAGCATCTGGGACGAGGCCGCCATTGTCAAACGTTCGATCGCTGTTTCGCCAAATTCTCCACCTTCACGAAACACCGCACCGCACAGCGCTGGCCTTTGCCGTCGGCGTCTTCATCGGCTTTTCCCCGGCTTACGGTCTGCATATGCTGCTGGTGGGCTTCTGTGCCTGGGCCTTCGGGTTGAATTTGATCGCACTGCTCGCCGGCGCATTTCTCAACAATCCTTGGACCCTCATTCCCATTCTCGGGGGGACCTACTGGACCGGAGCGACATTGTTGGGCGTACGTGAGTTTCCGTCCTTCGATTGGAGCGACCTGACCTTCATGGGGATTTATCATCAAGTAATGCCCTATGCCTGGCCGTTTTTCATCGGCGGGATGGTCCTGAGCATCGTCGGTGGTCTCCTGTCCTATCCTCTCGCGTACGCCTTACTCTCCAAATACCGTCACGGCAGACCGATCGAAGGGCAGGAACCATTGCCCCCTCCGCCGGGCCTGCGCTAAGATCAGCTCTCTACGATCGGCACATGAAACTACCGCCCGCAAACCCTCCCGCTCCCCATGATGGGTCGGCCCTCATCGCCGATCCCATCCATGAATACGTCTCGTTCACCGTTCCCAGTGCGACTCCGGATCCCTCGGAACGCACCGAAAAAGATCTGATCGATTCTCCCTGGGTCCAGCGGCTGCGGTATATCTATCAACTCCAGAGCGCCCGATGGGTCTACCCTTCGGCGGAACATACGCGGTTCGTGCACTCGCTGGGCACCATGCACGTGGCCGGTCGGTTTGCACGCCATCTCTATCCTTTCTTGCAGAAGGCCGTACCCGACGTCCCCTCGGCGGCCTTCGTCGAAGAATTCCTGCGGGTCACGGCTCTCGTGCACGATATCGGGCATGGGCCCTTTTGCCATTTCTTCGACGATAACTACTTGCACGGGTTTGGCCTTTCGCATGAAAAGCTGGGCCAGATCATTGTGCGGGAGCATCTGGGACCGCTGATCAAAAAAATCCGCCGCAGTCCGTCCGGTTCATTCGCTCGGGGCGAAGAACTGAATCCCGATCTGATCGCACACGTCATCCTGAAGGAAAAGGGCAAAGACAACTCGCGTATTCCGCGTTGGATCAACTTCCTCCAGCCGGTGATTTCGGGAAGTTACACCGCCGACAACCTGGACTATGTGCTGCGTGACGCCTACATGTGCGGCGTCGCGGTCGGGCCGGTCGACCTGACCCGGTTGATTCACTACACCATCATCACCGACAGGGGCTTTACGATTCATAAGACCGGCCTGCCGGCCCTGCACATGTTCCTGAACACAAGAATGTATCTGTACTCAAACGTGTACTATCACCGGACGACCAGGGCCATCGACATTCACCTGCGGGACATCTTCGGGGACACCATGAAGCTGCTGTTTCCGTCTAATCCAGCCACACACATGGACGAGTACCTGACATTGACAGACTGGTCGTTGCTGGAAGATGTTCGGCGATGGAAGAAGGCCGGCCAGAGCCGCCTGCGGCGCCTGCATCAAGAGTGGGCGCACATCCTCGGACGGGATGTGAAATGGAAAATGGCCTATAGTACGGTGCTTAAAGAAAAGGGCATCGAGCGGGGGATGGATTTTCCCAGCCATGAACAATTCCAACAGCAAATCCAGAAAGCGCTGCCGGCAAAATTGCAGACCCTGCCATTCCGCGTTGATATGGCGCCGCTTGATCCACGCCCCGACCCCAAGGATACCCGCGGCATTCCCCTGCTCGTTTACGATCCCGGCACGAAGGGCCTGTCGACCGAGCCGTTGGAAGAATTCCTGGATCTGCTTCCCACCCGCCTCGTGCAATTTCGCCTCTATGCGCTCGACCACGAACAGGACGCCGCCCTCTCAAAAGCCGCCGCCACCGTTCTGAATAAGACTCCCTCCAGCATGGAAACGAATTTCTAGCCGACCCTCACGATCCTTAGATAGGGACTCGGATTGATCATCCTGGGGATCAATGACGACGCGTCGTCGCTTATCCCGATGTATCTTCCATCAAGCTGCATCCCTTGCGACACGTCCGGACCTTGGCTCACACCGTGCTGCCCACCCAGCGCTTAACGTGTTATCGGCGCGGAACGCCGAGGAAGCCCTGTCCGTCACCCGAATGCATCGACAGAGCATCGCACTCCTGTTGACCGACATGATTCTGCCCGGCATGGCCGGTTCACAACTGGCAGCCGAACTCAAAGCCCTTCAGCTGGCCATCAAGGTGATCATGACATTCGGCTATATGGATAGAGGAGAAGAATTTCTCAAATGTTTTGGGTCGCGCGCCGCATTTCTGCCAAAACCTTACACGCCCGACATGTTGACGAGGACCGTCCGGGAGGCACTCGATTCAACGATAGAAACGCCTCGCCTGCCGAATTGACGGGAGCGGAAACCTGAAGACCAGGCCGGGCTGAATGATTTCGCCCTCGCCAAAGCCGTTTTGGTCCGTCGTAAGCCTCGGTTTCGCTTGGCTGCGGAACTCGCTCCGTCCATAACTCTCATTGAACGGAGCTTCAAACAGTCCTCGCCATCCGCTTATCGCGGACCGCTTTACCTCGTCAACGACGGAGCACAAAACGGCTCTGATGCATGCTTCAGCAATCAGCCCGGCCTAATAAATTCGTTCGTGTGGTTCTCTGAAGCTGCGCCGCAGCGGCGCAATGCCGTCGCACCCGACGCCGTTCAAGCTGGTCATGTGGCTGCGAGCGCTATGGCGATCACCGCATCGCGCATCCGTTCGATCCGCGACACAAGTGTTTAAAAAAGACTCCCGGTACATTTTAATTCGGTACATTTTAATTCGCTCTGGGCCACGCCACTGGAAGTTTTGACGCAACTGCGTCATCATTCATCCGTTGCACTTGGACCTTGAATCCACCAACTATATCAACCAGGCCTCTCTTAGGAGCATGTTCTTGATCGAAGTCGTTGGGCATGGGAAAGGGGACAAGGATGACCAATGAGGAAAAAGTGGAGAAGATTCGCCAATGGATTGATCCGGAAGAACGGATCACGGTCCATTTCCGTGACGAACAGGACTTGAACGCAACAGTAACAGACTGCAATGCGGAGCTCGTGGACCTGTCCATCGAGACTCGCGTGCTTCACGTCACACAACGCATCTCCGTGCCGCTCAGTCGCACTGAAGTGTCCGAAGATCTGTCCCACTATACCCGGAATCCGGATCGACCGCTGAAACATCGCCGACTGATGCTGGTCATCGATGACAAGCGACCGCCTATCATCTAGCAGGATGTTGAAAAAGGCCGCCAGCTTTGTTCTCGCGTCGCTCAGAGGCTCAACGTACGGCGCAGAGTACGCTTTGCCTCTTCGCTCGCTGCGGCCTCGCTGGACGGCCTTTTTGAACATCCTGTGAGTGCTT